>CAZHSA010000008.1:0-31967 GCA_964535135.1 uncultured Kordia sp. | reverse complement strand
TGGTATGATTTCCCCATTTCATAAGAAACCAATTTTCCAAGTGCTTCTTTTTTCTCTCTTAATTTTTCTCCAAACTGACGCACAATTTCTCCACGTTGTGGTGCTGGCATCGTTCTCCAAGTTTTAAAAGCGGAAGTAGCAGCTTCCATCACTTTTTCGTAATCTTCTTTTGTAGTCGATTTCACTTTTCCAATCAACTCTCCGTCAACTGGAGAATATGATGCAATCAATTCTCCGTTCGAAAAATTGTTTGAACCTGTTGAAGTTCCTTCGTTGATATCTTTTAAACCTAATGTTGCTAAGGCTTCTTTGATTCCAAAATCAGTAGTCACTGCTCCCATTTATTTATAACTTTTTTTAGTTCTTTTGTTAAATTTCTGCAAAGATAGCATAATTCTAGCAATCTTTTGTTGCACTAAGTGCGGTTTATCATTTCAATTCTATGATGTTGTAATGGTATTCGGCGCGAAGATATTTTTCGTCTTTCACCACATCTATTTTGTAGCTTTTACGATGTTTGTGCAATTGCAAGCCTGTGTGTTCTTCTTGTTTTAAATTTACAATTTGACTGTACGTTGCTTCACTGTGTTGAATTAAATTTTCTTTCAGTAAAAATGTGTTCGCATCAAAATAAAACCACCAAATTGTATCGCTATTTGGGTATGTAATTTTAATTTTATGTGCGTTTGTTTTGTCTTCTAACCGAATAATTCCTTCATATTCTAAAGAAGCTTCAGCATCCAATAATTTGTACGGTTGCCATAAAACGTATTGTGCGCCCATAATTTCCTTTTCCGCTTTAGCGACCAAGGCATCATCCGTAATTTGATAGCCATTTTCAAAAATAAAGGTTTCTTTACCGTCATATACAATCCGCTTCTCCACATCACCTTCCATCCATATTACTTTTGATGTAAAAGTGGGTTGAAGTGTATTGTGAAACGTTTGTTTTTTTACACTTTCAACAGTCCGTTCACGTGTGTAAAATGTAGTTGTTTTTTCGTAAACCAAATTGGTAGGTGATTCCCAAGACGCTTTCCCGCCGTGAGCTTCTTCCAACGATTTTTCAATGACTTCGAGAGCTGTCATTTTGGGTTCGCAAGCACACAGCAAAAACATCGCTGAACATAGCAGTAAAAAAAAGCGGTTATTCTTCATCAGCAGTAAAACGTTCATCAACAGGCATTACGGTTCCACATTGATCACAGGTTAATAAATCTTTAGAAGCATAAAAATCTTTAAAATGTCCTAAAAAATCTTTTTCTACATCGATTAATGGAAACCGAACTTCGTGCAGTTTATGGTTGCAATTGTCACAATACCATTGCAAGCCGTCCATTAAATGTGTTCCTTTACGTTTGCGCTCTATTACCAATCCGATGGAGTTTTCGAATCGCACAGGAGAATGCGGAACACCTGCAGGATGCAGATACATATCGCCTGGTCCTAATTTCATAGTTTTCTTTTCGCCATCTTCTTGAATGTGTACTTCAATATTTCCTTCTAACTGATAAAATAGTTCTTCAGTTTCGTTGTAGTGATAATCCTTTCGTGCATTTGGTCCGCCGACAATCATCACAATATAATCACCTGCATCTTTATACAAATTTTTATTTGCTACTGGTGGTTTTAATAAGTCTCTATTTTCTTCAACCCATTGATTCAGATTGAACGGTTTTTGTATTGCCATACTATTAGAATTTTAGATTTTAAAATTACACATTTTTTATCATCCTGAATTATTTATTCGATAATCAATGTTTAAAACGTTACACCTTATTTCATTGCACCACTATGAATTTTCTGCAAAAAAGTCTGACAAACTTGCCATGAAGCAATTAGTTACCTGTAGACAGCCCAAAACAAGTGTTAAGTAAGGTAAAACCGTACTTTGTTGATTGTATTATTTTCTATCTTTTTTTTATTAACTAAAAATATACTAATCATGAAAAAAAAGAAATTAGGAAAGAAGCTTGAATTAGGGAAAAAGCAGGTTTCTAATCTTGGCGGTGTACAAGGTGGCGCCGCAGCACAATCACACATTTCGTGCACAGTTGGTGGAGGAAACTGCACAAGTCAATTGGTAAAAACCTGTACTTGGTATAGTGAACTATACACAGCCTGTACATGTCCTCCTTCTTGGGATGGAAACTGTGGAGAATCAATTAATTTCCCTTGTGAATATACAAGACAAGTAAACTGCCCAGCAAATTCAAACCTTATTTGCGAAGCGTAACAAAAAAGTAAACCATGAAAAAAAAGAATTTAAACAAAAAGTTAGATTTAGGAAAAAAACAAGTTTCCAACCTTAGCAGCGTACAAGGTGGTGTTGCGGCATCGCACATTTCGTGTACGGTTGGCGGTGGAATCTGTACAAGTCAGCTCGTAAAAACCTGTACTTGGTATAGTGAATTAAACACAGCATGCTGCCCATATACTCAAAACATAAACTGTCCATCTTGGGGAATTGTTTGCCCTGTAGATTCTAGAGACGTTTGTGACGCATAACCTTATAAATTATTAAAATCATGAAAAAAAAGAAACTAAAATCATTATCACTTAAAAAAGCGTCCATTTCAAAGCTTAGTGGTGGCGCACAAAGACCAACTCCAATTCCATTAACTATAGACATTAGACAATGCAATTTTACTTGGGATATTCGCCAGTGTACTTGGTACAGTGAATTATACACAGCATGCGAATGTGAGCCTTCTTGGGATTTAGGATGCCAATTATCTATTGATAGACCTTGTGAAGCATAATTAACTTTTTAACACGTAATACAAAAACCATGAAAAAAAAGAAGTTAAAAGTATTAACGCTTAAAAAAGCATCTGTTTCAAGGCTTAATGGTGGCGGACCTGTACCTATTGCTTTAACAATTAAAGGAACATTGTGTGACATTACAATTGATATCAATACACAATGTCCAACCACTATGATTAGTGAATTGTATACAGCTTGTTGGTGTCAACCAACAGAAGGGTTTGATTGTGAATCGTTCAACTTTCCATGCAAATAGTCTGTGAAGATTCTTTGTCAACCCTAATTAATTTTAAAAAAGTAAAATCATGAAAAAAAAGAAAATACTAAAGTCATTATCGCTTAAAAAAACTTCGGTTTCAAACCTTAATGGTGGCGCACAAGGACCATTTCCAATTCCATTATCAAGAGATATACGACAATGTGTGTTTACCTTTGATCTATTTCAATGTACCACCACTGTGTGGGAAAGCGAATTAGGAACCGCTTGTCATTGCGAGCCTTCGTGGAACGGAAACTGTGCTCAATCAATAGACATTCCTTGTGAAGCGTAAATAACAGACTTTACTAAAATTGAAAGCTCCAGAAGTAACATTTTGGAGCTTTTTTTATGTTTACTTGTGAATAAATATCTGAACAACAACAAGTTTTCCATCTTGAAATTATGTACATTTAAGCCACTAATCATCTCTTTATACTCATGAAAAAAACTGCTTTCATCCTACTCTTACTTACTTTTCTATTAAACAGTTGCGTTGAAAAATCTCCCGAAAAAAAAACATCCACAGTTGATACAAAACAGGCAAATAGTATCGGACTAGTAATTCATGGTGGCGCAGGAACCATTTTAAAAAAGAACATGACGCCCGAAAAAGAAGCTGCTTACCAAGCCGCATTGGAAAAAGCAGCCAAAAAAGGATATGAAATCCTGCAAAATGGCGGTTCTAGTTTAGATGCTGTAGAACAAACGATACATATATTAGAAAACTCTCCACTATTCAACGCTGGAAAAGGAGCCGTGTTTGCCAACAATGGTAAAAATGAGCTCGACGCTTCTATCATGGAAGGAAAAACGTTGAACGCAGGCGCGGTTGCTGGAGTCACCAATTTAAAAAATCCAATTTCTGCCGCTAGGAAAGTGATGGAAAACTCCAATCATGTTTTGCTTGCCCGAAAAGGCGCGGAAGAATTTGCCGCAGCACAAGGATTAGAAGTAGTAGATACAAGTTACTTTTTTACAGAAGCACGCTACAAATCATTACAAAGAGCCAAAGAAGGCGATAAAGACAAAGCTGCTTCCTACGATCCGTATATCAAAGATTACAAATATGGAACTGTGGGTTGTGTAGCGTTGGACAAAAATGGAAATCTTGCTGCAGGAACTTCTACAGGCGGAATGACCAACAAAAAATGGAATCGTATTGGAGATTCGCCAATCATTGGCGCAGGAACCTATGCAAACAACGAAACCTGTGCCGTTTCCGGAACTGGACATGGCGAATACTTTATCAGAGCTGCCGTAGCACACGACATTTCAGCATTGATGCAGTATAAAAATATATCCTTGCAAGATGCTGCCAAAGAAGTCATTCAAAACAAACTAAAAAACATGGGCGGCGATGGCGGAATTATTGCCATAGATGCAAAAGGAAACTTAGTAGCCGAATTCAATACGCCAGGAATGTACAGAGCCATGGTAGACGAAAAAGGAAACGTGACTGTTGGTATTTATAAAGAATAATCACGCGAATACTAGTCAATAACCCACGATTGCTAGATACATCATTACGAATACTCAAATAACACCTAAAATATGAGAAAATCTGTCTATTTTACTGCAAAAACCATCATGCGCAACACTACTGTTTGTCTCCTTTTAGGAATATTTTTTAGCCTTTTTTCTTGTGATACAGGAACTTCAGAAGCCGATAATATCTTTGAATTCAAAGATTATATTTATCAAACAACTGCAGGAACGGTTTCAGTAAAAGAACCAATCATCATTGGCTTGCAAAAGCAGTTGCCTAACTTGGGAGATTCAGGAGAAATATCAGCAGACCTCATCAGCATCAGTCCAAAAGTAACAGGGAAACTGCTCGTTCAAAACAATAAAACCCTACGCTTTGAACCTGACACACCTTTGCAACCCAACACAGAATATTCCGTTACGGTGAACCTAAAAGACATCTATGAAGATGTAAAAAAAGAGTTTCAAACCTACACGTTTGTATTTAAAACAGTAACGCCCAACTTTTCAATTACCACAAATGACTTGCAATCGTATTCTAAAGAATGGCAATATTTGAATGGAACCTTGCGCGCCGCAGATGTGATTCCCACCGAAAAATTATCAGCACTACTTTCAGCTTCACAAAACGGAAAAGCGTTATCCATTAAATGGGAACCTTCGCTGCTCAATAGTACAACGTATGAATTTAAGATTGACAGCATTCACCGACTGGAAGAAGATACTAAAATTAACATTTCATGGACAGGAAATCCCATCAGTGCCAAAGCAAAAGGCAATACGGACTATATCATTTCTGGGAGAAATAACTTTTCAATCATTGGTGTCACGGTTTCCCAAAACCCAGAACAAAAAGTAAGCATCAATTTTAGTGATCCGCTATTAAAAAATCAAAACTTCGCGGGATTAGTCACTCTAAAAAACCAAAAAAACAGCACCTATGTAACCGATGGAAACATCTTACACATCTATCCGCAACACCGAATAAAAGGAAACACTACACTCGAAATATTTCCTGGAATAAAAAATAAAGACGATTACAAACTCTCAAAAAGCTTTTCAAAAACCGTCACATTTGAACAACAAAAACCACAGCTTCGCGCCGTGAGCAAAGGCGTTATTTTACCGAATTCTAAAAACCTTACGTACAACTTTCAAGCAATCAACTTGAAGTCAGTCGATGTGCGCATCATCAAAATATATCAAGAAAATGTGTTGCAGTTTTTACAAGAAAATAGCATTAGCGATCTCAACCGATACAACATTCGTCGCGTAGGAAGACGCATTGCCAAGAAAACCATCAACCTTATTGAAAATGCTGGAGAAAATGACGGACAATGGAAAACCTACGGAATTGACTTGTCTACACTTTTTACGGCAGCACCAGGTGCCATCTATCAAGTAGAAATTGGCTTTAAAAAAGAATATTCGCTCTATGCGTGTGAAGATGGTGATACCGCTGCGGCGGATAGATCTCGCAATCGGGGAGATAGTTATTACCAAAATAGAGAAGACGAAGAAGAAAATGAAGAAGCGTATTGGGACAACAAAATCTACGACTTTAGAAACTATCGGTATAACTGGAATGATCGTGAAAATCCATGTACAGAGTCTTACTACTTGCGTGATCGTTTCCTAACCACAAACATTCTAGCGTCAGATTTGGGAGTGATTGTAAAAAGTGGAGGAAACAAATCGTATCATTTCGCGGTAAGCGACATCATCACAACCGATCCTGTGAATAGTGCAAAAGTAACACTCTACAATTACCAACAACAGGAAATTGCTTCCAAACAAACGGATTCACAAGGGTTAACCATAATTGATGCAGACAAAAACGCCTACTTTGCAACTGTTGCTAAAGGCAATCAAATTACGTATATAAAACTCAATGATGGCAGTTCCTTATCGATGAGCAAATTTGATGTTGCAGGAAAAAAGATCAAAAAAGGCATCAATGGATATATATATGGTGAACGTGGCGTTTGGCGTCCTGGTGATACGTTACACTTAGCATTTGTGTTGAACGATACTGGAAATCCGCTTCCAAAAAATCATCCTGTAAAAATGGAAGTTACAGATGCGCGCGGCAAATTGATCTACAAAAACATACAAACGCAAGGTGTAGACAATTTCTATAAATTTACCGTAAAAACAGACAGCGAAGCACCCACAGGAAATTGGGAAGCGCGTGTCAGTGTTGGTGGTGTAAATTTCTCCAAAACACTCAAAGTAGAAACGGTAAAACCAAACCGTTTAAAGATCAATATTGACTTTGATGATGAAATTTTAGCCAATTCCAGACCAATTGAAGGCACACTAAAAGCAGCTTGGTTACACGGCGCGCCAGCAAAAAACTTAAAAGCAGAAGTCAACGTCCGATTGACAAGTACCAAAACATCATTCAAGAAATTTCCAAACTACGAATTCAACGATCCAACACGAAGATTTAATGCGGAAGAATTTGTCATGTTCAGAGGACAACTCAATGAAGAAGGCACTGTGGATATTTCTAAAAAAATAAACGTCGAAAAAAATGCGCCTGGTATGTTGCGTGCCTCTTTCCTAACGCGTGTGTTTGAAAATGGAGGCGATTTCTCCATTGATGCATTTTCTAAAGATTTTGCGCCGTATATTTCTTTTGTCGGATTAAAATCGCCCGAACCAAAACAATACGGTTCATTCTACACGGACGAAGACAATACTTTTGAAATTGTAACGGTAGACGATCGTGGAAACCCAATCAAACGCAACGGATTAAAGGTGAAAATCTATGAAATCAATTGGCGTTGGTGGTGGAGTTCTTCGTATGAAGATTTGTCGTCATATTCAGGCAGCAACTATCACGAACGTTATCGTACTTTTACGATCAATACAGATTCTAATGGAAAAGGAAGCTTCAAGCTTAACATTCCTGACGAAGATCGTGGACGTTATCTCATTCACATTTCTGATCCAAAAAGCGGACATGCTACCGGAAGAACGGCATATTTCTACAAAAACTGGTGGCGCAGAAGCAACGACGGCAATTCTGAATCAGCCAAAATGTTGATTTTCGCATCAGATAAAGACACCTATAATGTTGGTGAACAAGCTACGATTACCTTTCCATCTGGAAAAGGCGGACGTGCGTTGGTCAGTGTAGAAAACGGCACAGAAGTACTCAGTACAAAATGGGTAAAAACTGCTGCTGCACAAACAACCACCACCATTCCGATTACCAAAGAAATGGCACCGAATGTTTTTGTAAATATTTCACTCGTTCAAAAGCACGACAATGTTTCCAACGACTTGCCAATTCGCTTGTATGGCGTCATTCCGATCATGGTAGAAAATCCAATAACGATTCTAAAACCTAAAATTTCAGTACCTGAAACGCTTCGCCCAGAAGAATCTTTTACAGTAAAAGTTAGTGAAACCAATAAAAAAGCCATGACGTATACTATTGCGGTGGTGGACGAAGGTTTGCTAGATTTAACACGATTTAAAACTCCAAATCCTTGGAATCTTTTCTATCAACGACAAGCACTTGGCGTACGCACGTGGGACATGTATGATGATATCATTGGCGCGTTTAGTGGCGATATTGATCAAGTATTTGCTATTGGTGGTGGCGATGGCGGAAATGGCGCAAAAAACAAAAAAGCCAATCGTTTCAAACCTGTCGTAAAATATTTAGGTCCTTTTCAGCTAGAAGCAGGACAAACAAAATCGCACAAAATTGACATGCCTAATTATGTCGGTGCGGTTCGCACAATGGTGGTGGCAGGAAATTCGAAAACAGAAGCTTATGGAAATGCAGAGCAATCTTCTAAGGTGAAAAAACCGTTAATGGTCATTGCAACTGCACCAAGAAAACTAAGTCCAGGCGAAAAAGTTACCTTACCTGTTACCGTATTTGCGATGGAAGATAAGGTGAAAAATGTATCGCTTTCGCTGAAATTACAAAGCGGCATTTCAGTTGTGGGAAGCAACTCAAAATCAATCAGCTTTAGTAAGCCTGATGAAAAAATGGTGTACTTTGACTTAGATGTTGCGGAAATAAAAGGCATTCAAACCATTGAAGTCATCGCGACAGGAAATGGCGAAAAAGCATCGTATAAAGTAGAATTGGATGTAGAAAATCCGAATCCGATCACAAAGAAAATTCACGAAATCACCTTGCAAGGAAACGAAACCCAAACACTTAGTTTTGATACTTTTGGTGTAGCGGGAAGCAACGCTGCCATGGTAGAGTTTTCTACTTTGCCTCCAATGGATTTTACAAAACGTATGGAATACCTAATTCGCTATCCGCACGGTTGTGTAGAACAAACGACATCGAGTGTATTTCCGCAATTATATCTTGCCGATATTTTTGATCTGACCATGCAGAAAAAAGGAGAAATCAATCAAAATATTGAAAAAGGCATCAAGCGTTTGGCACATTTTCAGCGTCCAAATGGTGGCATGAGTTATTGGATTGGAGAAAATACTGCAGACGATTGGGGCACTAACTACGCAGGGCATTTTATGATTGAAGCAGAGAAAAAAGGATACATTTTGCCGCTAACATTCATGAACAAGTGGATTCAATATCAGCAGAATGCAGCGCGTACATGGCGAAATTCTACGTACAATAATGGCATAACACAAGCGTATCGCTTATATACTTTAGCATTGGCAGGATATCCCGATTTGGCATCTATGAACCGATTGCGCGAAAGCAATAATTTATCAAATGATGCAAAGTGGCGATTGGCAGCTGCGTATGCATTGGCTTCTCAAAAAGAAGCTGCTGAAGAAATTGCAAAAACGGCAAACGTCAACTTTAGCGCTTCCAATTCGCGTTACGATGCCACGTATGGTTCAGTAGATAGAAATCGTGCAATGGCCATGGAAACGATGGTGATTTTAAAAGATGAAAAAATGATTGAACTGTCCAAAACCATTGCAAAAGAGTTGGCATCTTCACGTTGGATGAGCACACAAACCACAGCGTATTGTTTGTTGGCAATGGGCAAAATGGTGACGCAAAACGGCGGAAAAAACATTAAAATGCAATTTGCTACCAATGGAGAAAATCAACAAAACATTCAAACGACAAAAGCCATTGCACAGCGCGATCTCAACATTAAAAAAGGAACCAATAGCATTCAAGTGGAAAATAAGGAAAATAATGTCTTATTCGTCCGTGTGCTAAATACAGGGAAATTGCCTTTGGGTGAAGAGTTAGCAGAAAAACGAAATTTAGACATTCGCGTCAGCTATAAAGACAAAGCAGGAAATACTATAGATGTGTCGCAATTAACACAAGGAACTGATTTTATGGCAACCGTAACGGTTTCTAATGACAAGCCAGAATTTGTGGGCGATATTGCACTCTCTGAGATTTTCCCTTCTGGTTGGGAAATTGTCAATACACGTTTTACCGATTATGGAAATACGCCTTCAAGCGAAGCCAGACATACAGATATTAGAGACGATCGCGTGAATTTCTATTTTGATTTGCCACGTGGAAAAGCCAAAACTTTCAATGTTTTACTGAATGCTTCGTATTTAGGAAAATACTATTTACCAGGCGTACAGGCAGAAGCGATGTACGATAATGATTTCTTTGTACGAACAAAAGGACAATGGATTGAAGTGGTAAAATAGTTTTTAAAAGATACAATATTAACAAAGTTTGAGTATCTTAGCTACAGTAGCCCTATTTCCCCCGAACATTTCTATTTAAAAGACAAGAAACATTTATAACTGTATGTCAAAAATTAAAATAGGCTTCATTATTGTGTTGGGACTTTTTTCCTTTTCGGGAAATCCTACTGATGCAATTTCTACTACACTATCGGAGGAAATGATGAATCCGATACCTTATTTGGTATGTGATGATGATGGTTTTGCAGACATCAATATTTTAGACATTGAAACCGAAGTACTAGAAACTTACGGAAATGGAGCTATTGAAGAAGCTGTAATCATCTCTACCTCAACAGGACGTATTATTCAATTGAACGATCTTTCGGGAACGATTACTATAGACGAAATTTGTAATTTATCCAATCCATTGTCTGATGTTGCTGTTGATGAAAACCAAGAAGTGTACGCTACCAATTTTGGATCTATATTTTCGGTAAATAGCACTACCTGTACTACAAGTCTACTTCCCAATATGGGCGCTATTCCAGCAGCAAACTCCTTATCGTTTGATACCCAAGGAAATTTATATTTTGGCGGTGCTAGTAGCAGCATTGTATACCGATATGATAGTGATGAAATGAGCGCGCCGTATGTATGGCATAATTTCGGATCAGGCTCACCAAGTGGTGATTTTGTCGTTTTAGGAAATAGAATGTACATATCGTGGTCTATCGGTTCAAGTGTGCGCTTATATGAAGTAACGGTTGACAACAATTTTAACTATATATCGCATTTTGATTTAGGCGTAATTCTTCCTGATACGTTTGGACTTGCGAGTGAGCTGGGACAATTGTACGGAGTTACACAATCAGAGTTATATCGAATTGATCCTACCACACTTTCATTGACTACAATTGCTACAAATAATTTTATTTATGGATCGTGGTTTGGTGCCGCAGGACTGCATGAAGCTTTTAATTATGAAGCCACTTCACATGTAAGTCTTGCCGATGCAAATAACAATGTAAATCCATTGCCAGATGTGTGGAGTAATACGCAACAAGGCATGCAAACAGTGTATGTAAGAGTCGTGAATACCATTACAGGTGTGGTGGAAGTTGTAGAAGTCAATATTACGATTACCAATACACTGCCAGATGTAACGCAACCTTCCACATTAATGTTATGCGATGACGGAACGAATAGTGCTACTTTTAACCTAACCGATGTTGAAACCGAGTTGCTTCAAAATGTAACCAATCCTGTAACGGTTACCTATCACAGTTCGGAAAATGATGCGGAAGGAAATAGCAATCCTATAAATTCAAATTACACCACAACAGCAACTCAAGAAACTATTTTTGTTAGAGTAGACAATATAAATGATGATTGCTTTGCTACGACTCAATTTACCATTTCAGTAAATCCAAGACCTGTAATTGCAACACCAAGTGATGTTATAGAATGTGAAGCGCAAAATAATGGCATAGTAAATCTTACGCAAGTAGAAACCGAATTGCTTCAAAATAATATGATTGCAGTAGTCACAACCTATCATACAAGTCTTGCTGACGCCACCAACGGAACAAATACCCTAAGTGAAAACTACCAAGCTGTTGTTGGACAAGTTCCTGTTTTTGTGCGTGTAGAAAGCATCCAAAATCCAGATTGTTTTGAAACGACACAGTTTATGCTCACACTAAGTGAAAATCCACAAATTACAACGCCAAGCGATATTGTACAATGTGAAGATGATAACAATGGCTTTTTTGATTTGACACAAGTAGAAACCGAATTGCTTCAAAATAATACGCTTCCGGTGACCATTTCGTATTACACAAGTTTGGCAGATGCTTCTGTGCCTGCAAATGCGATCAACAGTAACTATCAAATTCCTCCAGGGCAAGTTCCTATTTTTGTGCGTGTGGAAAGTACCATCAATACCGATTGTTTTGAAATTGAAAGCTTTCTGATTGAACGCAGTGGAGATTTACAACTTACAATACCCAACAACATTGTACAATGTGAGAATGAAAACAATGGCATTTTTGATCTCACGCAAGTAGAAACCGAATTGTTGCAAAACACGACCATAGCAGTTGCCGTAAGTTATTATACTGATGCCGCTGATGCTACAACAGGAACAAATGCTGTCAATACAAATTATCCAATGACTGCCGTGGGACAAGAAACTATTTTTATTCGTGTAGAAAACTCGGCAAATACCAATTGTTTTGAAACCTTGCAATTTGACATTATTCTGAATGAAATTCCACAAATTACTACGCCAAGCGACATGGTGCAGTGTCCTAATGAGAATAACGGACTTTTTGATCTTACGCAAGTAGAAACAACATTGTTGGCAAACGTGACGGAAACCGTTACCGTGAGTTATCATCCTACGGAAATGGACGCTAACGACAATACAAACGCGCTTGCAACAAATTATAACCCAGACACCAATCAAGAAGCTGTTTTTGTGCGTGTAGAAAACACAAATTCCAATTGTTTTGATGTGACTCAGTTTCAAGTCATCACAATAGAAAACATACCATTCACGCCGCCGAGCAACTTAACGCGTTGCGAAAATGAAAATTCTCTTGAGTTCAATCTCACGCAAGTGGAAACAGCACTTTTACAGAACGTGACGCAAAACGTGGTGGTTTCGTATCACGCTTCTGCAGCAGATGCCAACAACAATACCGATGCGCTTGATACAAATTACACACTCACCTCTACGCAAGCTACCATTCATATTCGCATCGAAGATATAGACACCAGCTGTTTTGAAACAACACAGTTTGTTTTGGAAATTTTGGCAAGTCCTGCCGTAGAACCGATGGTAAACTCAGCAAGTGCGCGCTTATTGACTGATTGTTATATTGATGCAAATACAGACGGTTTTTTCAATTTGAACGATAGTTATCCGTTAATCATTAGCAATACAAATACCAGTTATACCGTTGATTTTTTCCTTACGGAAGAAGACGCCGAACAAGAAATTAATACGATTGATCCTATTTTTTACGCCACCAACGATGTGCAAGAAATTTTTGCGACCGTAACCAATACAAATGGTTGTAAAAGTATCACCAACTTTTTTGTAGATCCTGATTGTTATGATACGGTAGTTGATATTACAAATATTTATTTTCCTGCATACTTTACACCAAATAACGATTTAACAAATGATACTTGGAATGTAGAAGGAATTTCTACGGCAGTACAGCAAAGTTCCATCATGTATATATTTGATCGTTATGGGAAATTGCTCTTCTATTTTAGACCGGGACAAATAACAGGTTGGGACGGAACATACAGAGGAAAATTGATGCCAAGTAGTGATTATTGGTACAAATTTGAAACCGCAGAAGGACAAACGTTTTCAGGTAATTTTTCTTTAGTTCGATGATATGAATGCAAGTTTTACACCATACTATGCCGTTATTTTTACCTCAACACAAACCGAAACGTTGGAAGGATATGCAGCAATGGCACAACAAATGGAAACATTAGCCAAACAACAAGCTGGATTTATGGGTATGGATAGCGCACGAAGCGCTATAGGAATTACGGTAAGTTATTGGAAAAGTTTAGAAGCTATTCAACAATGGAAACAACATGCCGATCACATTATTGCGCAAAAAAAAGGCATGAAAGAATGGTATGTGTATTACAATGTGAAAATTTGTAAGGTAGAACGCGAATATGATTTTGTTAAAAAATGATACGCTTATACAATACTTTTGAATAATCGTCTTTTTTTCTTAACCTTAGCAGAAATAAATTACAACACTTAAAATCATCAAAAAATAACAAATGAAAAAAATACTACTTTCACTTATAACTTTACTCATTACAATCACTGCTTTTGCACAATCACCTGAGTTAATAAATTACCAAGCGGTGATAAGAAATGCGAGCGGAGACTTAGTTACAGAAACAGCTGTTGGACTCCGAATGAGCATTTTGCAAACAACGACAACAGGAACAGCTGTATATACAGAAACACATTCGGTGACCACAAACACAAACGGATCATTTGCAATTATGATTGGTAGTGGCACAACTTCAGACGATTTTTCTGCGATTGATTGGAGTTCAGGGCCATATTTTATAAAAACAGAAGCTGATATCACAGGCGGAACCAGTTATACAACCATTGGAACAAGTCAATTGTTAAGTGTTCCGTACGCATTGTATGCAAAAAACGGAACAAAATTTACAGAAAATAATGAAGGTTTAGAATATGATGGTGGCAATATTACGCTCACACAACCTGGTGCGACTATTAAATTAACTTCGCCAGACGGGACTGTGTATGAAATAGGTGTAAACGACAATGGACAATTATCAGTACCAACATCAAACGCGCCTTCCTCGTCACCTACTAACTTTTACTTGTACGGAAGTTTTAACAATTGGGATGCTTCTACCGCATTGCAATTTGGAAACAATATTGCTCCGTATTCTAACTATATAGGCTTAAAATATTTTCAAGCTGGTGAAGAAATCAAGTTTTTAGCGGCACAAAATGAAAGCATTGTGTTTGGAGGAAATGGATTCTCTAACGGTATATTAATTGAAAATGGAAACGCTATTACCATTCCTAGTAATGGTTTGTATCGAATCCAGATTTACTTTAATGGTAATCAATTTGAATATATAATAGATTCGATAAATATCACGTTCAATTCAGAATCCTTATCGTATGGTACAGATGGTTCTGGAGAGTTTTTCTTCTTTGTATTTCTTCCAGCAAGTGACGTACAAAACACGGTTAATATTGGAGGTTTTTCGTATGGAGATAACTTAAATGATCAATCTTTAGACGTAAATGGTCCCTCCATTTTTGGGCCTGCTGCTTCGTATGCACTAAAAGTTGTTGTCAATTTTAACGCTTCTATGCTGTATGAATTTCTATTTTGATATCAAATCATCCAATACAATATCAACACATGTACTCATTTCAATTGAATACGTACTACTTAGCACAAAGTTTTAAAAATGAAAAATACCATCATAACACTGCTTACTTTTTTGGTTGCCTTGACAACATTTGCACAAGCTCCAAACCTGATAAATTACCAAGCGGTGGTAAGAAATGCGAGCGGAGACTTGGTTACTGAAACTGCTGTTGGACTTCGAATGAGCATTTTACAAACTACCGTAACTGGAACTGCTGTATATACAGAAACACATTCGGTAACTACAAATACAAACGGAGCATTCACCATTATGATGGGTAGTGGCACAACTTCAGATAACTTTTCTGGGATTGATTGGAGCTCAGGACCATATTTTATCAAAACAGAAGTTGATATCACGGGCGGAACCAATTATTCCACTATTGGAACCAATCAATTAATAAGTGTGCCGTATGCGTTGTATGCAGAAACGGCAGGAAGTGTTGACGGAAGTTCTGGAACAAATAATGCATCTAATCCGCTTAACTTAAATAATAACACGAGTTTTGCTTTCAAATCATCTGATGAAAATAAAATCTATGCTTGGAGTGCACATACAGGAACACGGTCGTCTGTAAGTTATACGAATACTGCGTATGTTGCTAGTTCAATAACAGCGTCTAACGGAAACTTTATTTTTAAAGCTTCTGATGATAATATGTATTATGTATGGAATGCTGAAGATGGTGTATGGACAGGAGCTAGTTATCCAAATACTGCGTACGGAGCAGGAAGCATTATTACTTCTCCTCATAATGGAAATTAAATAATTTCATAAAATGATCGCCAGAATACTCCAAAAGATTCAACGCAATAAAATCAAAACGGTTCTTCTGGTGGTACTTTTAATTGCCTATTATTTCTGTTTGCCAGAAACTTTATTCAATACGCCAACATCAACTGTCATTGAAAGTCGTGAAGGTATATTGCTTGGCGCAAAAATTGCCGATGACGGACAATGGCGTTTTCCAGCATTAGATTCAATTCCCGAAAAATTCAAAACCTGTATCATACAGTTTGAAGATGCTTATTTTTACAGTCACCCAGGCTTCAATCCAATTTCTATGGGAAAAGCGTTGTGGCAAAACATGACTTCAGGCGAAGTGCAACGTGGCGGAAGTACCTTAACGCAACAAGTGATACGCTTGTCGCGAAAAGGCCAAAAACGTACGTATTTTGAAAAAGCCAAAGAAATCATTCTCGCAACACGATTGGAATTACGACTATCAAAAGATGATATTTTAAAACTCTATGCATCACATGCGCCTTTTGGTGGAAATGTGGTAGGATTGGATGCTGCTGCATGGCGTTATTTTGGAAGAAGACCACAAGAATTATCGTGGGCAGAAAGTGCAACGCTCGCTGTATTACCCAACGCTCCTAGTTTAATTTACCCAGGGAAAAACCAAATACGTTTAAAAAATAAGCGCGATCGACTGTTAAAAAAGTTATTTGATGAAAAAATTATTGATCAACTTACCTACGAATTAGCCATTGAAGAATCCTTACCACAAAAGCCATACAAGCTTCCACAAACCGCCAAACATTTGCTTGACAAAGTTGCAGAAACTCACAAAGGAAAGCGTTTACAAACCTCTGTAACGTCGTATCTACAGCAAGAAACCAATGCCATTGTTGCCAAACATTATAAAGAACTGCGCCAAAACCAAATTCACAATGCAGCCGTGTTGATATTGGATGTAAAAACACGAAAAGTGCTGGCGTATGTCGGAAACACACCAACGGATAAAGCACATCAAAAAGATGTAAACATCATTCACAAACCAAGAAGTACAGGAAGCATTATAAAACCTTTTTTGTACACGGCAATTTTGGATGCGGGCGATTTACTTCCAAATACCTTAGTGGTCGATGTGCCTACGCAAATTGGGAATTACAACCCAAAAAACTTTAAGGAAACCTATGATGGCGCCGTCACGGCCAAACGTGCGTTATCGCGTTCGTTAAATGTACCTGCGGTGCGGATGTTGCAACAATTCGGATTGGACAAGTTTCATTATTATTTACAAAAATTACAATTAAAAGATATATCGTATCCTGCCGATCATTATGGACTTTCCTTGATACTTGGTGGTGCAGAAAGCAATCTGTGGGATTTATGTAAAACCTATGCGGCATTTTCATCTACGTTGACACATTTTGGCGAAAATTCAAGTCAGTATTTTACCAATGAATTTTGTGAACCTTCTTTTTTTCGGGATGAAACAGTGGATTTTGGATCGCTTACCGCGGAAAAAACCATCTTTGATGCAGGTTCGATGTATGTAACCTATGAATCTTTGAAAGAGGTGAATCGCCCAGAAGGTGAAGAAAATTGGGAGTTTTTTGATTCTAGCAAGCAAATTGCTTGGAAAACAGGAACGAGTTTCGGTTTTCGTGATGCGTGGGCAATTGGTACTACAAAAGAGTATGTAGTTGGTGTTTGGGTTGGAAACGCGGATGGCGAAGGTCGTCCAGGATTGATTGGAACTATAGCAGCAGCGCCAATTTTGTTTGATGTGTTTGATATGCTACCCAAAAGCGAATGGTTTGATGTTCCGTACGACGAACTCCAAGAAGTAGAGATTTGCACAAAAAGTGGTTACAGAGCTTCCGAATTGTGCGAAGAAAAGCAACAACAATTTATTCCTGTAAGCGGACTCAAAACAAAACCGTGTCCATATCATGTTTTGGTACATTTAGATTTGGACGAACGCTATCAAGTCAATTCGTCTTGCCAACCTTTGAATCAAATGGTGCATAAAAGTTGGTTTGTATTGCCACCTTTGATGGAATATTACTATCAAAACAAAAATCCATTATACAAAACCTTGCCACCATTTCGAAAAGATTGCACGGCGGAATTTCAAAAAATGATGGATTTTATTTATCCTGAAGAAGCTACAAAAGTATTCCTCCCAAAAGATTTTGATGGCAATACCAATGGCGTTATTTTACGCTTGGCGCATTCCATTCCTGATACGAAAGTATTTTGGTATTTAGACGAAACCTTCTTGGGAACTACCGAAACCATTCACGAAATGGAAATAAAACCTACCAAAGGAATTCACAACATTACTGTGGTAGACGCATTGGGTAACGAAGCCAAACGCACCATTGAAGTTCAAGAATAAAAAACAGTTATTTTTTCTTATCCTTATCAAATGTAATATCAGCTTCTACTATTTTTCCGTCACGATCTACTTTTACTGTTGTAGAACTGCCTTTTTCAAACTGAGACAACGCTTTCATGTACGATTTCATATCGGTGATTTCAAATTCGCCCAATTGTACCACAACATCGCCTTTTTGCAAACCTGCTTTTTGTGCAGGACGTTGTTCACTTACGCCATCAATACGCATGCCTTTTCCGTCAAATAAATAATCAGGAACGACGCCTAAAGTAACTTTGAATCTTGGCACATCATCGGATTCGTTCACCGTTTTGGTAAATGCTATTTTTCCTTTCGAATTGACTTCCGAAATAACACGGTGAATATAGTTTGCTATTTGAAACATTCCTTCATAATTCAGCTTTTCTAAATCATCCGAAGGTTTATGATAATCCACATGTTGTCCTGTAAAAAAATGCAGCACAGGAATGTCTTGCAAGTAAAAAGATGTATGATCAGATGGCCCAACACCTGATGTATTCATCTTAAAATCAAAAATATGCTCGCTATTGGCTGCTAAAACAGTTTCATTCCAAACAGGTGACGTTCCTGTTCCGTATATCGCTAAAGTTTTATTTTTCTTCAAACGACCAACCATGTCCATATTGATCATGTAATTTACTTTTGAAAGATCAATTGTTGGGTTTTTTACAAAATAATTTGAGCCCAACAAGCCCATTTCTTCTCCAGAAAAAGCAATAAACAAATAATTATTTTCTGTATTGGTATCGGTCAATTTATCTGCCAAATACAGCAAGACTGCCACGCCGCTTGCATTATCATCTGCTCCATTATGTACCATGGGTTCACCTCGGTGCAAAGAACCTTCTTGTCCCATACCCAAGTGATCGTAATGTGCGCCAATCACAATCGTATGTTCTGCTTTATGATCAATAAACCCAATAACGTTTCTTCCAGTTAATGACTTTTCAGTACTTCCTTCTCCGTACTGAACTTCCGCATGCGGATCTGTTTTTGGGGTAAATGTAAATGCTTGAATGTATTCGTTGGTGCCTTTCGGCAGAATTCCTAACTCTTTAAACCTATTGGCAATATGTGAAGCTGCTAGAATTTCACCTTCTGTTCCCGTGGCTCTTCCCTGTAAAGTGTCATTTGCCAAAACAGCAATGTCTTCTTTAATACGGTTTTCAATTGGACGTTCTGTCTTGCAAGCACATAGAAATGCTAAAAAAAGAAATACAAATACTGGTTTGTTGGACATAAGAAGTTATTTTTGTGCAAAATTATCAAAATATTGAGTACTTATGACACGTATTTTTGTTTTAATGGTATGTTTGGTTCTTTTTTCTTGTAAAGAAGTTTCAAAAGAAAAAACAACATCAACAACTTCATCGAAAGAAACTGTAAAAACTGTTTCCAAGAATCCTTTAATCTATCCTGAAGAAAAATATTTTAAAGACATTCGCCAAGTCACGTTTGGTGGTGATAATGCTGAAGCGTATTGGAGTTTTGATGACAAGCAACTCATCTTTCAATCAAACAATACCAAATGGAATGTGTCCTGCGATCAAATGTTTTTGATGAATATTGACGAAACTTTTAAAGAAAACATGCCGCCAATGGTGAGTACGGGAAAAGGAAGAACAACCTGTTCGTACTTTTTACCTGATAACAAACATATTATATACTCATCTACACATTTAGTAGATGAAAATTGTCCAGAAGTGCCGTTGCGTAAAAACGGAAAGTACATTTGGCCTGTGTACGACTCATTCGACATTTTTGTGGCCGATTTGGAAGGAAATATTGTAAAGCAATTGACCAATGAAGTTGGATACGATGCCGAGCCAACAGTATCACCAAAAGGAGATAAAATTGTATTTACCTCAACACGTAGTGGCGATTTGGAATTGTACACGATGAATATTGACGGTACAGACGTACAACAAATTACAGACGAATTAGGCTATGATGGAGGCGCATTCTTCTCGCCAGATGGCACAAAAATCATTTTCCGTTCGTCACGCCCGAGAACTGCAGCAGAAATCAAAGAATATAAAGAATTATTGGCAGAAGGTTTGGTGCAACCAACGGAGATGGAATTGTACATTTGCAATGCCGACGGAAGCGATTTACGTCAATTAACCGACTTAGGATATGCCAATTGGAGTCCATTTTTTCATCCTTCTGGAGAAAAAATCATCTTCTCATCCAATCACGAAAGCAAAGGTTTCCCTTTTAATTTATATATGATTAATATTGATGGAACAGGTTTGGAACGCATAACACACAGTGAAACGTTTGATGCCTTCCCTGTTTTTTCAAATGATGGTAAAAAATTAGCCTTTTCTTCTAACAGAAATAACGGCGGCGGAAGAGACACCAATTTGTTCATTGTAGAATGGCAAGAATAATAGGTTGATTCGTATAGAACTTAACGATAAATTCGCATACATTTTTTATAAAAAATAGATGGCAGTTTTGTCGGTATTGTGTCATTTTTCACAGAAAATTATAATGTACATTACCTCAGAATTTCTAAATCATGGGCATTCGTCATGTAGCTTGATATCTTTTAAAAGTTCATAACATATATAAGTATCAATTACTTATCTTTATGTGAATTGAATCATGATTTCAATTATAAAGGTATATGACGCAGCTCATATACTAGAATTTGTGAACCATCTAAAACGCAACCAATGAAAAAAAGTTCGAAAAAAATCCAATTAAAAAAACACTCTATTTCTGCATTAAATGCATATGCCGCTAAAGGTGGAACGATACCAATAACTCCTGTTCTTACAGTAGGAGAATGTAAAACGAAGATTTATGTTGAAGAAGATATTTGTTTTACAGAGCGTCCACAAGAACGATAAAATATCATATGTACTAAAATCCATTAATTACTTAAATAAAATATCATGAAAAAAAGTATTTCAAAAATGCAGTTAAAAAAACGTTCAATTTCTAAGTTAAATACTACACAAGTAAACGGAGGATTGCCTCCAACAACTTCTTTAATCTCGGCATTTTGTCCAACAAGATTTTATTACGGAGAAGACCTTTGTTTTTCACCAGCAGAAAAATAAAAATGTAAAAAAAGGAAAGTGACAGTTACGTCACTTTCCCTTTTTTTAAGTACAAATCAACTTTATTTTTCCTGTGTTTACATGAAACACCATTTGCTGAACTGTAATACCCATCAGTACGTTTTCATCTTGTAATACGTCCATACACATATCTTCAGTGTGTATGTTTTGTTGTTTTAATAATGTGGTGGTTGTATCAAAACGTCCACACGAAGTTGCTTGCAAAATATTGCCTGCTGCTTCTCCGTTTTGAAGCTTCTTATAATCATTAGTAACTACAATAAAATCTGTATCTGACACACGAGTAGCAACGCGTTTTGGCGTTCGTTCAATAACAACTTTTTCATTCGATTTTGTTCCCGAAAGCAACAATAAGCAGTCGCAAATGATAGGTATATTTTCCAAGGTTACTTTTGCTTCTGAAAACGATTCACAGGTTTCCAATACATCGCGTATTACGAATGAAATTGGTATAGCTACTGCTGCTTGATCTTCACTCAAAACCGCATTTAAGGTAATGGCAAATTTGTGTGGCTTTATTCCTGAAAGTACACCGACAAATCCTGGCCAACCTACAGATTTAAAAACTGTTTTTCCTTCTTTTTGATAGTCAAAAATCATGGAATGTGTGCTTAATATATTCTCGTCTGTATGCCAATCTAAGTTGCGTGCGTGCAACATTTTATCTCCATTCCACGACGCAAATGCCGTACAACCAAAGTATAATTTTAAGACATCGTAATATAAATTCGCTACTAAAATTTCATTAACTGAAAAATCAGAAAAAGCGGCAATACTCTGTATTTCCTGTATATATGATGTGCTAACGAGTTCTTCTTTGTATGATTGAATGCCTTCAAAAATAAATTCTGCTCCTGTAAAATCGCTCAAGTAACATTCTATTAAGTCGTCTACTGCTGTTTTATATGTTGATAGAAATGACCAGCGCTCGCTTGGTGGCAAATCTAAATTTATAATATGTGTCTTCATCTGTTAGTTTTTAGATATTTTGGAAGGTGACTCTTTTGATACGTCATAGCGAATGAAATGAAGCTATCTGCTACTATAGCAACAGATTACTTCGTCATAAATTCCTCATAAAGACATTTCATACAATGATAAAATAGATTCACTATCCAAATAATTTTCAATTTATTCTTTCGGAATGGTCACTAATTCTTCACGATCGAGCGGATCTATATTTTTAGCCAATAAACGTGTGGAGGCTTGTACTGCCCAACATGTATCACTTGAGTGAATACTGTTATATAAACTCAACAAAAATGTGGGATCAACTATATTCCATTCTTTTACAAACCGTGATGGAATTTCTGATTTGACAAAGAAATCTATCGTAATTCTGATGGATTTTCCTGTGTCAGTTTCCACTGTTTTTTCGTAGCGTCTAAAATTTTCTTCACTTTGCAAATGATCGTAACGTGTCCATACTTTTTTAAAATTTCGTTGGTATAAAACATCCATTACTTCTGCAACATTTTTAGGATCTACAAAGACATCAATATCTTTATGATCGTGTGCATGTTTGTATTCTGTATGTCCTGCTGGCGATAAAAAATGCCAAGCCCAACCGCCAGATAAAACCACAAATTCTCTTAGAAATTGCAATTCTAGTAACGATAGTGAAATACGGTCTTGCGACCATACTTCACCATATCTTTTTTTGTTATGTGGTGCTCCCATACTTATTCTATTTTTTAAAAACTTGCACCGGATTTCCCAACTGCAACTGTTTGTGCTGTTTCCACTTTTGCTTTTCTACGGCGTTTTGACGCTGTTTGTTTTGCGCGTTTATTGCAATATTCAAGCGTACAAATGCTAGTTTTTTGTTTAAAAATTGCGAGCGTTCTTCGCTAGCTTGTACTGTAATTCCCGTAGGAATATGTGTCATTGTTACTGCCGTTTCTACTTTATTTACGTTTTGTCCGCCTGCTCCAGAACTTCGTGCCGTTTTCACTTGTACCTCTTTTGGAGACCACAAAATTTGTGTGGGCATTGCGTATACTTTTACATTTACAAACCAGTTTTTACGCTGATGATGCGCACGATACGGACTTCTAAAAATGAATTGTATCGTTCCTTGCCAATAGTTTTTAAAATCAGCAGCATCTCCAGTTACACGGAACCAAACTGACTTATAGTTTTGGTATTGTGTAGCCACCAACTCAATGATACTGAATGTAAAATTTGGCAAACGCGTTAGTTTTTCTGTTAAGTATTTTACGGCGAGGCAGCATTCCTCCGGTCCTGAACCTGAGGAAATTTGCACCCAAAATTGATTGTCCATAATTTCTATATTTTCGAATTTGTCTTTTTTGTCATTCCCGCGAAGGCAGGAATCCATCGTGTTGTAAAGCGGATTCCAAACTACATTTCGAATATGCTCAATGTTCATCTGGAATGACCGTAAACTCATCCTTGATTAATCTAGCATGGAATTGAATTTCACGCTAGTTGTTTTGTTTTTACGTTTTGTTTTTTTCTTTTTTGACTTTTTTCCAACGTTCATTTTTTCATTCACACGTTTTAATTGATCGTCAATAAAGTATCTAAATCCAGAATTCATTGCGGCGTGTTTAGCATCTTTTAAGCGCTTTTTAGCTTGTTTGAATTCTTCTAATTTTTCATGCATCATCGCTTTTGCATACTGCAATCGTGCCTTGTCTGTTTGTGCTAAAGTGAAACCAACTTCCAATACTTTTGATGCTTGGGTATACTCACAGATATTGATTAATAAATGTGAATAATCGTAATAGGTTTCTACATATTCATGATCTATGCACAAAGCGCGATGATAGTATTCGCATGCCGTTTTATAATCATGCGCGTGTTCGTGGTATATTTTTCCCATTAAATAATTAGCACCAGCATGATCGTCTCCACCTAAAATGTATTGTAATTTTTGTATGCATTGTTCTAAGTCATACGAGTAGCTGTCTAATGCTTGAATGAATAATATATCGTTTGTATATGTTGCCATTTTGATTTTGTTTTCTATACGTCAGTTCGAGTGCTTTTTTTCTTGATTGAAATGAAAGAAGGAAAGTGTATCGAGAACAGCTTGAAATTTCAAAACAGTCTAATTTCGATACAATTTTTTCTTTGCTTCGCGAAAAAAATCACTCAATCTGACGACTTTACTTTAAGTTTATTACTTATGTAGGGTCTCCATTTTAAATACCAGAGAAACCTTGAGAACCTTAGTTTCCCTAGTATTTTGTGAAGACGCAACTCTGCTTCGACTTCGATCAGCATAACGTTTGCTGATTGAAACTGAAGTGATCTTTGTTTTGCATTAAGGATGAAGCAGCCTGTCTTAGCGATCCATACGCACAATTTTTGGCGTGAAACTTCCAACGACTTCCACCAATTCTGTTTGATTGCTCATGACTTGATGAATGTTTTTGTATGCCATTGGCGCTTCGTCAATGCCACCACCAATTAAGGTAACTCCATGAGCTGTTAATTGCTTTTTAATGTCACTTTGCGTGATGGTTTGCTTGGCTTTTCGCCGTGATAATTGTCGTCCTGCTCCGTGTGAAGCCGATTGCAACGAATGTTTGTTTCCTGTGCCTCGAACAATGAATCCTGGCGCTGTCATAGAACCTGGAATGATTCCCAAAACTCCTTTTTGCGCTGGTGTGGCACCTTTTCGATGTACAATGAGTTCTTCACCATTTACGATTTCTTTCCACGCAAAATTGTGATGATTTTCCACCATTGCCAACGGCCGTGCGCCCAACGCTTTTCCTAAACGCTTATGAATATCGTGATGACACGCCGACGCGTAATCGCCCGCTAAATTCATTGCTAGCCAGTATTCTTGTCCGTCGTGCGTATTGAGATCGAGCCACGCTAGGTTTTTCGCTTCTCCAGGTAACGGCGTTTGTTGTATTGCTAACTTTGTGTAATGTTTTGCAATATTTGCGCCCATCCCACGTGATCCACTGTGTGACAGAATTCCCAAGTACTTCCCAATAGGAACATTGAATTCGTTGTGTACATCAGAAACATCTACGATTCCAAATTCTACAAAATGATTGCCACCACCGGATGAACCTAGTTGTGCATACGCCTTTTTGAACAGTTTTTTTACCGTTGGAATCTCTTTGAATTCCGAGCGCTCAAAGATTTCATGATCGTTGATGCGCTTGTGTGTTTCAAAACCTCCAAATTTGGTATGTTCTTGCAGCATATTTACATATTTGTCTTTGTGACCTTCCAAATACGATGCTGGAATGTCATAAATCGTCAAACACATTCTGCAGCCAATATCGACACCAACACCATACGGAATTACGGCATCTTTTGCAGCTAATACACCTCCAATTGGCAAACCGTATCCTGAGTGCCCATCGGGCATTAAGGCACCAGCTTTTGCGATTGGTAACTTTAACGCTGTATATAACTGATGTTTCGCTTCTTCAGCAATTCCATTTTCACCAAATATGGTAAAAGGCGCACGTTTCGTTTCTAATTGTTTTGCTTCTACTTGTACAGGAGTTGTCAATTCTTCAGCAATTCTGCCAACTATTCCATCTCCTAGATATTTTTCAGGATTTTTAAGTATGGTTTTTAAACGTTGTAATACTTTGTCTTTTCGTTCGCGTTTAAAATTTCGTAGCATTACATCCATTGCAATACTGATTACTTTTCCTTTTTGTGGATATCCTATGTCTATGAGGTCTTTGCCTCTTAATTTTAATTTTGCCATAACGTATATTTTATAACCATTTCCCGATTTTTAATTCGTGTTCTGTTGCCCAATCGTGCATGATTTTTTTGGCAATTGGGGAAATGGGTTTGTTAAATCGTGCTTTTGCTTGCACGATGGTTTGCGACTTTATGTCAACTTCAATTGTCGCTAAAATTTCTTGTCCTTTTGAAAAACTGATGCATCTTAGTGTAAAAATAGCGGCTACTTTTACACAGCATGAACGCGCATATGATGCTACACAATGGTTCATTTTTCGTCCTTCTACAATTAATTCTTTGGAAGAACACAATTCGAACAAACGGTATCTTTTTACATCATTTCCATCTTTTTTTGCAACCGTAAATGAACTATCGAGCGTTGGATTCCATGTAAACAGTTCTACCTTGCTTGCATTGTGAATTGCTTGTGCTGTATGCCATTCATCTGATTGTCTTGTTAAGGATGTAATGGTTCTTCCTTTGATCGAATATTCAGCATTATTACGAATACAATCGCTTAAATAGTCGATGATTTCCTCCATTTTATTGAAGTCCAACATGGCTTGTTTCATGAAAAATTGAATCACCGTTTCCCAGAAAGCTTCGTGCTGAAAGTCGTTTCGGCTTAAGCTTGTACAAGCAATACGTCCTGCCAATAATTCATCTGAACCAAATGCCAATGCTTGTGCTCTACGCAACGCCATTTCAATGGTATAATCTGCTGGTGCTTGTAGAAAGTAATGTGCTCCTTTCTTCGTTAAACGCACGGGCATTTTTGACAAACTTTTTACACTATGTCCACGCCCTAAGTCAATAAACCAAGCAATGTATTTGCGATTGTAATCTAACCAAGCTTCGTACATAAATGCTGGTACTTCGTATTTTACAAAACAGTGTTTTATGATACTTTTTAGCTGTTTATCTGCATTGTGACTGTTTCGTTTCCAAGTATTTATGTCGTTGATGGCAGCTGTACTAAACCAAGCAATTTGATAAATAGCACGTACATATTCTTCGTTTCGCAACAGCTTCGTGCAACGCTTTTTGTATAGGTGCAATAGTATATTTCTATAAGCTGCACGTCTGCTTGGCTGCTTTTTTTTACTCAGCGCGCCAAACTGATTTTGCAAGATGTATGCTAACGAATTGGATTCGTAATTGCTTCGTTCGTTGCTTTCATATATCTTTTCGACCATGGCAGGAAACAGTACTTTTTTTGCTTTGTTGTGTTTTTGTAAGCTTTCTTGTAATGCTGCTTCTTTTGCTTTTGCCGCTAGTTTTTCCTTTAATCGTTTGGATTTCGAAATATGCTTTCGATGTATATTTTTTGTTTCCATGACTGTCTCTTTTGAGTGTTGTTTTCAGTAAAAAATTTTAATTCGCGTGTTTGTTGTCTTCTTTCTCGCATCTTTGTTTTTTTGTGGATTAAAAATTCTTTTTGTTGGTACTGAAAACACACTCCCGAGTTTACAGTCGTTCCATTTGTTTGATTAAATTCATCTTTCGTTTTTTTGTGTTGCTACACGATTTCTAAGTTTTTGTTGTGTTGTTCTCTTACTTTTTTAAACTTTCTTAAAAACAACAAAGCCCGATTCTGCAATAGAACCGAGCTTTGATACTGTTGTGTATATATTCTTTATGCCAAAGAATAGTTGGGTTCTAAAATGAACAATTCCTGCATGACTGCAGTGTTTGTTACGATATGTATTGTTGCTGTTTTGAGCATACTTTTTAAAAATGAGCATTAAAAAACCCGAGCCTTTTGGGACTCGGGTTGTTTTGATGATGTTATATTTCTACTGAAATGTACAACTGGTAAAACCCAAGTCGCGCATCGGAATGTTTCCAATACTGTTTCGATATGTAAGTTTTACTTTTTGCACGTTTTCGTTTTTGTTACTAATTTGTTTTTTGTTTTGTCACGTTTCAACGGTTGCAAATATAGAAGATCATTTTTTAATTTTCCAAATTTATTTTTTCTCACTCTCGTTTTTGAGGTACATTTTGAGCATGGAATGATCCGATTTCCAAGTGTTTATTTTTTCAGTTTTTAGAATTTCCAAATCTTTTGAAACCCAGATATGATCAAGGGAAAGCAGTGGAAGATTCCAAAACCAGGTTTCGCGAAATCCGTTTCCTTTTTCCGTGAATGCATGCTGGTAATTTTTTTTGAAATTTTTAAAAAAGAGTGACTCAAATGGCGTATTAAAATCTCCTAAAATGATCGTTTTGTCTTCTGTTTTGACTTGAGAAATGATACTTTGGAGCATTGGTTTTCGAAAATGTCGCAAATCTGAAGAGACATCTATGGCATAAAAATGTGTGTTTTTTGTGCTAAAATGAACGACGACAACATGTGCTTTTGTCTTCACTTTTGAATGTATTTTTATGGGCGTTTTGGAAAAAATACCCACCTTTTTTTCTGTCAGTTCAAAGTGATAGTTTGGATATTTTTGAATGATTTTTTGATAATCTTGATCGTCACATTCAATCAACACAAGTACATCTGGCAAGTTTTCGTTCACTTGAAACGCATCTTCAAAGTTACGAACTCGGTAGGCATTCCATAGTACAACTTCTAAGGAATTGGAAGTATCCGTATTGGGCGAATACGTGTAGCTTCTACCAACCCAAATGACGGTGAGTACAAGAGCGAAAGTTACATAGTATTTTCTGGCGGAAGCCTTTATAAACAGCAGTAAAAACAATACTCCGAATACAATCAGCGGAAGCGGTGTTCCATAAAAAATTAAACCCGAAATATACCATAAATCCTTTAACACAAAGTGTACAATGAGAGCAATGCATAAGAAAATTTGCAATGATTTTTTGATAAATTGTGTAGCGTTCATATTCAACTCTAGTTCTCCAATTTCAAATAGGTTTTAAAGAAATTTTCTAGCCAAACCAAATCACTACGTAAATGATTGCTTTTATAGCCTTCCAAGCTCACAATAGTTACTTCATTACCTTCTACATCTACTAGAAACACAGTTCCCATCAAAATATTATCTCCATGAATTTCAATACTATTTTTTATGGTTTTTATGTTCGTAGCATCATATTTAACTTCCTTGGTATTTTCTTTAAATATGAGCTTGTTATTGAATAATATCTTAGCAGTATTGTTTTCTGTTTTCTTTTTCCGAATACGAAAAAAACTAGCGTATGCAAACCCTAAAAGAGCAAATCCACTCATATATCCTAAACCGTATAAAGGATATGCAATTCTAGCTCTAAGCAGATAGATTCCGTAAATCGCAAGGAAAATAGTTATTCCAATTACTACAATAGCACCAAAAATTAAGGGTAGTAAGCAATAGATAAGAAGCTGTTGCGAGTCGATAGTTGCACTTTTAATGCTGACACGTTGTTTTTCTTTTACAATATTAATTTTATACCGTTTGAGTTTTAATACAAGTAAGTCAACATCATTTTGTAGGTCCAATGTTTGATATTTTTTTTAATTAACGTAAATAATAGCCTTTTGCTGCCCACCAAGGATGCAGTTCTATTTTGAGTCTTCCCGCTTTTACAGACGGATCGGCATTTGCCAAACTGTCCGCCATTTCTAGTGTTGGTACATTGTAAATGGTAACACCACGAATGTCACTATCTAATTCGCCAAAAGGTCCAGAAATATCTGCATGTCCAAGATCATACATTTTTTGGAGATGCGCTAAGTGCAATCGTTGTAAGCTATCAGCTGTTTTGGGAGATTGCAATGTGTCATTTCCTCTTTTTAAGAATGCCATAAAATATTGTTGCATTAGCAAGGTATCTTTTGTTTTTGGATCTACAAACTCCAAAATTTTATATCCTTTGCTTAGTAGATTTTGTATATGTTCTTTGGTGAATTTTTTTGTACCAATTTGTGTTTCGTTATTGTTTACGAGTTGATTTTCGGTAGAATTAGTGCACGACATGCATAAAATTCCAAGGAAGAATAGACAGATATATTTATTCATGATGCCAAGTTTTATAAGGTTTTTTACTGAGTTGTGAGTTGTAATAGTTGGTTTGTCCTGTGACTTCTTTTCCGAGCCAGGTTGGTTTTTGAAAAGCTTCGTCTTCATGTTGTAATTCTACTTCTGCAACAATGAGTCCTTCGTTTTCACCAAAAAATTCATCTACTTCAAAAGTATGATTTCCAAGTGGAATGTTGTATCGAACTTTTTGAATGATTCCTTTTTCGCAGAGATGTAAAAGTTCTTTTGCTTCCGCGACTGGGATTTCAGTTTCCCACTCGAAACGACTGGTGCCACTTTCGTTTGATTTTCCTTTGATGGTTAGAAATCCTTGGCTTCCTTTGATGCGAACTCTTACCGTTCGTTCAGCATGTGTGTTGAGAAAACCTTGCGCTATTTCGAAAGAATTACTGGCTTCTTCTTTGAATTTTAGACTGTTTACGAGAAATTTTCGTTCTATTTCTTGCATTATTTAGATGCTTTAAGCTTTAATAAATCGCGCGCTTCTTTGAATGAAAACGCAATCAATTGTTGATTTTTATCAAAAATATAGGATGTTGGATAACTGGTTACATTATAATTAGGAACAATCTCTGAGTGTATGCCCGCATAAAGATTTACCCACGGAATGCTATCCTGTTTAGATGCTTTTTGCCAAATGGATTGATCATAATCTGTATTTATCGAAACGATTTCAATACCTGCTTCTTTCAGTTCTTCGTACACTAATTTTCCTTCTTTGTTAAATCTTCTACACGGAAGACAACCTGAATACCAAAATTCAACCAATGTAAAATTATTTTTAGCTATAATTTGTGAAAGCGACTTTTCTTTACTTGCTAAATTTAGCAACGTATACTCTACAAATTCTTGATTTTCAGAAGTATCATCTATAGTATCAATATAATTATTTACAATTTTATAGTCCGACGTATGACGAAGTGAGGTATCAATTTGCTCAAAAAACATTCGCAAGTGCTCTCTATCAGCTAATGGCATTCTCTTTTTGTCATACACAACATTGTCTTCTAACATCATTCGTAAATAATGCAATCCTACAGCTCCTTTTTGCTTTTTAAATAATGTTTCTTCATAAAAATCAAAGGTTTTTCTTCTCACACCAGGATATATATTTTTTTGCATACTATCATTTTTCAAACTGTCTTTAAAAATCCAAACACTATTAATGTTCCAATATGTAGTCGCAATATTTTTTGCAAATTTATTCAGATTTCCCCTGACCGTTGAATCTTTTGCAATCATCCATTGGTTATCTTTTTTGTCAAGTTCTAAATGGATTTCCAACGTGTCTTCTGAGATGAAAATCGGTAGTGGCGCAAAGTCACTTTCATGATCTGCAATACTTAAATAAGCAATGTCTTGCGATTGAAATGATCCTTTGAATCTGTACACACCGTTCTGTATTGTTGACTCCAAAATATTGTTTGGGTATAAGCTTGGAACGTTTAATTGTAATTTTTTGTTAGCTCCATTAATAACTTTTCCATGCATAAAGAATTCGGAACGTTGATCTTTATTGGTACTTTTGTCAGAACACGCAGAAAAAAGCAATCCAAAAGAGAAAATAACGCTTAAAAATAGGTGTTTATTCATCTATCTTATTTTGTTATAGATTTAATTTACTGCTAAAGATATCATAATTTTGAATATGGATTTCGATTTCCCTTTGCGAAAAATTATTCACGTGGATATGGATGCATTTTATGCGTCTGTAGAACAGTTGGATAATCCTGAATTGAAAGGAAAACCACTTGCGGTTGGTGGTGGCGGAAAACGCGGTGTCGTAAGTGCCGCTAGTTATGAAGCGCGAAAATTTGGTGTACGCAGTGCCATAAGCGGATTTTTAGCCAGAAAACGCTGTCCTGAATTGATTTTCGTCAAACCACGATTTGATCGTTATAAAGAGATTTCTACCCAAATTCGGAAAATTTTTTATGAGTATA
>CAZHSA010000007.1:3865-32286 GCA_964535135.1 uncultured Kordia sp. | reverse complement strand
ACATGAACTAAAGTTTAGCCGATTTCTTTACGAAATGTTCAGTTTGTAAATATTTAGATTGACGAATACTTTCTTAAAGTATGGTTGTTGATTAACGAGCTACTAGTTGTTTTACCAACAGCTAGTAGCAAATTAACAAACCTTTATCAAATCAGCACATTTTTACGGTACAAAAAAAACCTTGTAAAACCATTAATTACCAAAAGATGCAACTTAATAAAGAAAACATTATTTATTTTTTGATTCTTGCGATTCTAATTTTAGCATTTGGCATTTTGTACCAAGTTATTCAATCGTTGACTATTGATGAAAACTCTGAAACTTTTAATAAACGCCACGAATTACGTAAAAAGTGGTTTTTAAATATTATAAAACCCGACCACAAAACCATAAGTTACAGCATTCTTTTGGGAATCTGTATTGCTGTTTTAGGAATGAGCATTGCGGTATTTGCACAACAATTAATTGACGTGATCCTGCCATCAAAAGACACCGAAATGCTCGTTTTCAGCATCGGAATTGTAACTTTTCTGTTGTTGATTAAAGTATATTTTACCACCATTCGGAATCAATTTTTGATTTCGCAAAGTAAAAACCTAAACAACCGTATTATTGATCGGTTTTACAGTTCACTGTTGAGCTTGCCAAAACCGTTTTTTGATACGCGAAAGATTGGAGAACTCGTAGCTCGATTCAACGATACACAGCGCATTCAAAATGTTATCAAAATGGTTATTGGAAATGTAGTCATTAACACGCTGATTAGCTTTGTATCCTTAGGCTTTTTATTTTACTATTCATGGCAAATTGGACTGATTGCAGTCATTAGTTTGCCATTTTATTTTTTGTTGATGTATGGTTTCAACACAAAAATCATCAAGGCTCAAAAAGAAATCATGCGGAGTTGTACGGACAATGAGAGCAATTATATCAGTTCATTACAAAATATATCGATCATTAAGAATACCAACAGACAAAGCGTTTTTCAAAAATTGAATCAGCGCATGTATGGCGATTTTCAGGATAACGTATTTCAGCTTGGAAAGATTAATGTGCGATTGTCGCTATTTTCAAGTGTATTTGGCGTGTTATTTTTAATGGGCGTTTTGGTATACACTTCATTCCAAGTATATAATGGCGTCATGCTTATTGGCGAATTAACCGCCGTGTTGTGTATTGCAGGTTCGTTATTGCCATCTGTAGCCAGTTTGGCATTAGTTGCCATTCCGATCAACGAAGCCAAAGTCGCTTTTGATAGAATGCATGAGTTTACCGCTTTGGCGGAAGAAGATTCTGGAAAAACACCGATCAAAACATTTACATCACTAGAAATTAAGAATGTGTCTTTTGGTTTTTCAGCTAAAAAACACGTGTTGAATAATATCAGTATTAACGTTTCTAAAAATCAATGCGTTGCCATTGTTGGCGAAAGTGGCTGTGGAAAAAGCACGCTGGGACAAATTATCCAAAAGTTTTATTCCCACGAAAGTGGTGACATTATCGTCAATAAAGAAATTCCGCTGCAACAGGTATTAACCAAAGATTGGCGCAATATTATTGGCGTTATTCCACAAGAAGTGCCCATTTTTCCAAATACCGTTTTTGATAATATTGTGTTGGGAGAAGAAGATACGCTTCAAAATGTAGATGCTTTTATTACGGAATATGGTTTTGACGATTTCATTCAGCGATTGCCCAAAGGATATGCCACATTGCTCGGAAAAGGTGGTATGAAATTATCTAACGGACAAAAACAAATATTGGCACTGATTCGAGTGCTGTATAAAAAACCGCAACTATTGATTTTAGACGAATTCACCGCAACGATGGATCGTAAAACGGAATTATTTGTGTTAGAATTATTAGCACAATTAAAATCAAAAATTACCATCATTTTCATTTCGCATCACTTGCATTATTTAAAGCAAATTGCCGACGAAATTTATGTAATGCAAGAAGGAGAAACGAAAGTGCATGGCAATCATAAGACATTATTAAAAACACCAAATTTCTATAGTGATTTTTGGGAAGAAATATTAAAAACGCCTGAAACGATGAACTACATATCATGAAAAAGAAAAGTTTAGTTTACATAGTTAGTATAGTTAAGTTAAATGGGGATGAGAGACGAACACAGATTGCACTAATTTTTTTCATTAAGTTTTTAATTTTTTAGTCTAGTTACTGGGAATGCTAGACTTTGCAAAACGTGTTGTCTCTCAATTTTTAGGTTTTAGGGGAACCTATCATTATTTTTAGGCTGGCAAAGTGGTTCGAGTAACATCGCCACTTTGCCTTTTTTGTACAACATAGCAATAATAATAATTTTCTTAACACGAAGAAAGCTATGTATGACGTATTTTTCATACAAAAATAAGGTGTTACCGTAACTCATTGTTTGTTATTTCAAGTATTTTAAAAGAATTATTAATTATAAAACAAATCATTATGTTAAAAAAAATTTCAAGTCTAGGAAAAATCATAGATAAAAAGGAACAAAGTTCTATTTACGGAGGTGAATTTTGTGTTTGGCACTGTATTGACGAATGCTACAGCAAAAGAAATACTGAAGCATGTATTCAGAATTGTATAGACCTCGGAGGACAATTATAAATTTAGGCACGCAGGGATTCTTTCTCTGCGTACTATTTTTTCTTCTAGCACAATCAAAATTGAATCAAATGTTGAATTTTAACACTTTCTAAATGCTGTAATCATGCATTGTAAAGTTTCAACCGATTCTTATTCTTTCCTAAAAAACGTTTTTTTATCGCTAATGAGAACAATAATGAATACGATCAATGGCGTAATCTTTTAACTATCAGTTAGAAAATTTATTATCAAAATTTATAACTTAGATTTAATGTGTTTGTATATTTTTTTGCTGAAATTTACAGTCAAATAGAAACGACACGTATGAAAAATACTTTTATTGCATTATTCTTCTTTTTAGCTGCTTTTGTAAGCGTTGCGCAAGAAAATTTACTACAATCTGGACCCATGGTTGGCTATTCAGACTTTAGAGAAGCACTGATTTGGGTGCAAACTACAGAAGCTGCCGAAGTGAAGATTGGCTATTTTGCAGCAAATGAAGAAGAAAAGTTTACGGAAACCGTTGAAACAAGCAAAGCGGGCGATTTTATTGCAAAGTTGACTCCGAACCAAGTAGACTATGGCAAGACGTACAAGTACAAATTGTATATCAACAATGTATTTGTTCCAAGAGATTATAAATTAGCGTTTCAAACGCAAGCCTTGTGGCAATTCCGAACCGATCCGCCGAATTTTAAAATTGCATTGGGTTCGTGTAGCTTTATTAATGAAAAGAAAGACGATCGCCCAAAACCATATGGCGACAAGTATCAAATTTTTAATTCGATCCTTCAAAAAAATCCTGATTTAATGTTGTGGGTTGGTGATAATATGTATTTACGCACACCCGATTTTATGACTGAAACGGGCATTCGTCATCGCTTTAAACATACACGCGCTACGCCAGAAATGCAAGCTTTACTAGGAAGCGTACATAATTACGCTACTTGGGACGATCATGATTACGGACCAAATAATGCCGATCGCAGTTACGTGAATAAGAAAATTGCAGAACGTACTTTTAACAATTATTGGGGGAATTTAAACACCAATGCTGCCGGAAATGGTGGCGTAACACAACATTTTGCTTGGAATGATGTTGAGTTTTTCATGTTAGACAATCGCTATCACAGAGCGCCGAATAGAGATCCAAATACAGACAAAGCTTATTTAGGAAAACAACAATTGGATTGGCTGATTGATGCACTGACGAAAAGTAGAGCGACTTTTAAAATTGTGATCAACGGCGGACAAGTGATCAGTGATGTTGCCAAATTTGAAAACTATGCAACCTATCCTGCAGAACATGCCGAATTGCTCAACCGCTTACACAGTGCAAAAATTGAAGGTGTTATTTTTATTAGTGGCGACCGACATCATACTGAGATTTCGCGTATGGAACGTAAAGATGCATATCCGCTAATTGATATTACCTGTTCGCCACTTACCGCCGGAACACACCAAGCAAGAGACGAAGGCAATTCACATCAAGTGAAAGGAAAGACATTTTACAACCGTAATTTCGGAATTATGGAAGTAACAGGAAAACGCAAAGAACGTGTGCTTGTTTTAACAATTTATGATTCAGACGGTAACAAAGCGTTTGATTATGAAATTAAAGCCAATGATTTACGATATCCGAGGAAAAAGAACTAACATATAGTATCTATTTTAATTTGTAATGAACATACATTTCTAAACTTATTTCAAAATAGTACACATCCATTAAAAACAGTTAAAGCCGCCAATCATCGAGATTGGTGGTTTTTTTTTATAAAAACTGTAACTACAGACACAACTCATAATTCACGCTAATTATGTGCTATTTTTTCACTTCTTTTGTAATGTATTAATCGAATAGCATACAATCAGTAGTACTAAAATGCTAGTTTTCTGAATTAAAAAAATGATGTTCCGTGTAATAAATTCGCATCAAAAAAAGACGAATTGATCTAAAAAATAAAATTTACACATACACTAATTTTCATCTTCATTTCAGAAAAGCATGCTGTAATTTCTTTTCATTACTTCTTATCAAAAATTCACGCGAAATAGCGTAGTGATTTACAAAAACTGTTTTAGCATATTTACTAAAGTAGATTTGTTGTCATGTGTCATAATGCGTGAAAAAAACATACGAAATAAGCAAAAAAATACAAAATTACTAACTCTATCCTGTAGGCTATTCATTGATATTATTAATACAAAAAGAAAAAATATTAATTATTAATTATCAATTTATGAGTAACCCTATTAAAAGCAATTTATTCAGATTTGTGACGTTGCGTAATCCGCAACTCATCGACGAAGAAGCTAAAAACGTTGGATTCATTGAGCATCCTGATAAAACGCAAAGTGTCTTTTACGAAGCTGTAAAAGATCTTGAAGACAGTCAAAAAAGAGCAGCATTACAGACTGCTAGTGACGCGTTTACAGCTTACAAAACTAGAACAGAAGTACGAACAGCATTTTCAACATTATACACGTTTTCTTCTTGGTTAATGCGAAATAAAAATGATTTTTCATTTGTTTCTGTTTTAGAAAACACAACTGGTGTTCAGGCATTTACTGCCGCAGAGGAAATTACGGTTTGGGATAATTTAATTTATCAAACAGTAAATAAAGAATCTGTATACGTAAGAGAAGCTACCATTCAATTATTAATTGCAAATCGTTTTTTACGTGACTTTTTAGCACTTAGTGCCACTGTTGCTAGTGACTATGTCTTTTCTGAAGAAGAGTTGAAACGCTACAAGCGCAAAGCTCACTCTAGTGTCGTTATTTCTAAGACGCTTTTTGTAAATGAAACTACAAGTACCTCAACAAATGGCAATGTAGATACAAAAAAGTTTGATACAGACTTAGACAATTTATTAGCAAAAGATAGTATTGAAAAGTACAAAGCATTGACTGAGGAATTAAAAAAAGTTGAGCAGGCGCATATCAAAGAAACAGAAGTTTTATATAAAGCAGCAGAAGCAACACATAAAGCAGACGTTGAAAATATTATTACAAATGCAACTCCAACATATTATGATCGTAAAGATGATGCTGGAAATACAATATCTCGTGTAAAAACATATCCAGATTTAGTACTTCCTGAGTTTACTTTTGATGATTCGTTATCATTAGATGAAAGCTTCTTAAAGCAAAAATTGACAGCCGATTCTTGGAACTTAATGAACGAACAAGGATTAGATGTGTACAACGAATTTTCAGACTTATACAACGCTATCAATATAAAGTCTAAAAAAGCGTATGAAACTGTTTTAAACCATCAAATAGCAAAAAAAGGAAAGACTGTAAAAGTTGGTGGAGTTACTGTAAACTTGGCAAAAACGGCTACAACCTCCAACTGTTTTACTGCTGTATATACACAATTACCAACTGGTGAACAAGGAATTCTTATGCAGTTGGCTACATCATATTCAGGAGCGTATGTAACTGCTGCAACTTCGCAACTTACGTATGCTACAAATCCTAATGTAGTAAATGGTTTAGATTTCCAAAATATGTCTAGTGATGCAACATCATTAACTGTATTTTTTAATTATGACTTATTCCTTTATGGAGAAGGTTCTGAAATGACTCTTACTGGTCAAATTACCTTAGATAATGGTGATGTTCATAACTTTGATGTGAGTACAATTGTAGCTCGCAACTATGATATGAAGTTTAAAGGTTGTACCACATCTACTGGAACTACAACAGGAAGCACTACCAATACAAATGAAGTGTTCGGTGTGACCAAATTAGGTATTGCTGACTTCCGTCGTGTAGAGCAAGAAGTATGTTGCTATGTTCCTGGAGAAGTTTCTCATATTGAAAACATTTTAGCGCGTGAATACAAAGAGCGTCAAACACGAAACTTAAACAGCGCCGAAACCACTTCTGAAACCTCTTCTGAAAGTGAAATTGAAAACTTATCAGATACTACAACTACTGAAAGAAACGAAATGCAAAGTGAGGTTTCTTCTGTATTAAATGAAGATGAATCTAGCGATTATGGTGCTAGTGCTAGTGTAAATGGAGATTTTGGAAAAATTAAATTTAATACAGATGCTTTTGCAAACTTTTCTTCTTCTAGTGCTACCTCAAACTCAAACTCAGATGCACAAACATACGCACAGGAAGTTACGGACAGAGCAATGGAACGTGTTATCCAAAAAATTAGCAGAAAACGTACTTCTCGAATTTTAAAAGAATTTGAAGAAAAAAACACACATGGTTTTGACAATACAAAAGGGGAAAAACATGTGACAGGTATTTACAGATGGGTTGACAAGATATACAAGAACTCTTTAATCAATTATGGCAAACGATTAATGTATGAATTTGCCATTCCTGAACCAGCAAAGTTTTTCAAGCAAGCATTAATTAAGCAATTAGAAGTACAAGATACACCGCCAGGTATGATTTTACCTGATGCTCCTGAGCATCCAAGCGTGTATGATATCTTGACGCCTAGTGACTTACACGAAAGTAACTATCAAACTATTGCAGCGTATTATAATGCTGAAGTTACGGTGCCGCCATTAGAATACAAGAGTATGGGGAAATCGTTCTCATATACGATTACAAATACAGATAGCGGAGAATGGGATGAAATTGCTGCTGAAAATGAAGATGTTGAAATCCCAGAAGGATATTGTACTAAAAAAGCGAAAGCACGTTGGGCATATAGCAATGATGGCGGCGGCGGCACATTCCACGTGATTGTAGGCGAAAAATTAATGGCAAATAATTCGGAGACAAATATTGGTGAATATGTAGATACAATTCCTGTTTCTTTTTCTCAGTTTGCTAACCTTTCGGGAAGTGTCAATGTGAAAATAAAACTCCAAAGACTACCTGAATTCTATGCTCAATGGCAAAACGAAACGTATACAGCCATTGTGGAAGCATACGAAGAAAAATTACGTCAATATAATGATGCAATGCAGTCCGAAACTATTATTGAAAGTAGTGATACAGAAACCATCCGTTTCAATCCATTATACAACAGAAGTTTAGAAAAAAGAGAAATCAAGCGTATTGCCATTGAATTATTGGCAGAACAAAAAGGCATTGATGTTTCGCAAAATAATTATGGTTTGGCTAACGAAACTACAAGCATTTCAAAAGTTAGAAAAAATGCAGGTTTACAATCGCATGCTTCTATCGTTAAATTCTTTGAGCAAGCTTTTGATTGGGAAATTATGGCGTACAAATTTTACCCATATTTCTATGCAGATGAGCGCAATTGGGTGGAATTATTCCAATCAACTGATGCTGCTGATCCTTTATTCCAAGCATTCCTTCAATCGGGAATGGCAAGAACAGTAGTTCCTGTTAGAAAAGGGTTTGAAGATGCCGTAAACTGGTATATGGAAACGGGCGAATTATGGAATGGTCAAGGTTTGGTGATAGATCAAGATGATGACTTGTATGTTTCTGTCGCTGACGAAATGCAAACTATTGAAGGAAAAGTTGAAGGAACTTGGGAAACACGTTTGCCAACTTCATTAACAATCGTTCAAGCACAATCTGCATCTTTAGACGAAGGTGGATTGCCATGTTTCTGTGAAGATGAACAAACTGGTAACACCATTAATCCGAGCGAAAGCCTCATTGGTGGTGATGCCGGTGTAAGTACAGGCGGAATCGGGAAATTCATTGTTTCCGAATAACAAATACACTACAACACTTTTCTTGTGCTGCTTGAAAGGCTTTTACATACTACAAAAGCAATCTTCAAGCAGCACTCATGAATCAAATATTAATTAAAAATTCAAAAAATATAAAATGATACGAGCACAAAATATATTAAAAAGCTATTTCGAAGTTGGAGACTATCCTACAGAAGAACAATTTTCGGACCTTATCGATAGCTATGTTCATAAAAATGATGGTGTTGATCTGATAGCAGTAAATCATATTTTTATTGATGCTGTAAATGGTGATGATACAAAAGCTGAAATTGAAAATCAAGGCAAACCATTCCAAACCATTGATGCTGCTCTTGCGGCATATAATTCAGAAAAACCAAGAGAAAACGACACTGAAGATCATACGTATGTAGTATTAAAATTTATAAATGACGGAGCATATCCTTGGAATACATTAATTCCAGAACGCAATATGATTCTTGATAGTAATCATTATAAAGTTACTGTCGATTTTTCAAATAACCCGAATGAGTTATTGCATGAAGTTTTAGGCTTAGATTTTACTGTAATTCTTAACGGAACTTTCTTAACAATCAAAAATCATTCAGATCAGTTCATCTCACATGGAAAACTAAAGCTTTATGGCAGTTGTGATGTTATTGACACTCAAAGAGCAGGTTTTGCAGGTTTTACCAAAGCGTTTATTACGGCAGGAGAAATCCGTATTACATATAATCTTATCAAAGGATATGGAAATGTATTTTCGAGTTATGGCGCATCGTCTAAAAACGAATTTATAGGAAACATTGCTGCTGAAGGACATTTAGTACTAAACAATCAAGCAAATGGGGAAAGCTACATTGATTTTGATACAGCTACCTCAACAGGGAAACTGATGTTTATAAAAGTATCCTTACCTAATAAATACGCAAAAATACACTTTGGAGAATGTCTTCCGGCAACAGCAGGAAATCTAACAGAACTAACTAGTGGTACTGTTGATGTGGTATGTAAACCTAATGCCAAAGCCTACGGAACATTTACAAACAGGACAAATTTAAGTGGGCATTCATTCGAGGCATTGCGTCCATTATCGCGTCTTGGATCTGTTCTTACAGTAACCAAAATGCATCTAAAGCTTCACATGGGCATTGTTTCCTTTTATAGCCATCACGGAAAAGTAGTCCTTAAAGATTGTTTTATTGATATTGTAACTGGCGGACTAATTGGTATTGAAACAAACACCAATTTCACACATCCAATTTTGGAACTTCAAGGAAACAACACCATCATCCATGAAACACCTGGAACAGATTTAGTAACCAAATACCATACAGCAAACCCAACAGGAATTGCTTACAAACAATTTACGGTAGATGGACTCAAAACAAATGCGGTTTTAAATACAATTGTTACTGGAAATACGGATTCTACAGCAACATTGACTGTGGAGGCTACAAATACGTATTAAGTTTTCTTACTGATATCATATTTAAAAAAACATACACAAATGAAAACAGTACAAAACACACAAAATAAGAACACTCAAAAAACAGATCAATTCATCCTTCAAAAACTTCGAAACTATGAGTAGAATTAGTGAAAAATTAGGGTATGTACCTAAAAATGGAGATCGATCGTATTTTAAGCAAACACCCCACGAAGATTTTCATGAAAATGCTTCAAACCTGAAAGCGCTTTTATATCCTCTTGGAGCAGCCATATACAATAATGATGTACAAATTGACTACTTACAATTATCTGAACCAATAGAAGTAATAGGATATAGAAAAAAATTCGATCACAAAAAATACATTTATAAAAATACGAAACTCGCATTCAACTATTTACGAGGAACTTGGAAACATGATGGAGTATTATATAATGGAGTTTCTTACGTAAATAAAAAAATAGACTTCTTAGATTCTAGAAAGCTATTTATCAAGTACGAAGGAGACTTAAATGCTTTAGATTATAGTGACGACACTTACTACAGTACACCATATTTCACATTATATAAACCTTACAAAGATGATGATTTAACAGGTAGTATCAATGCACCTAATATTAAGTACCTAGAGTATAGATCAGCTATAAAAATAAGATACCTTAATTTGAAATCATTGGTTTTAATTTTGAGTTTTCTGAAAGAAGGAAATGCAGATCGAGAATACCTTGATAAAATTTTTGCCTTTGTTGCTGATATCGTAAAGAAGAGAATATTTGAAAGAAGTTCTGGAGTTACTGATCAGGCATTATTATTATCATTATCAGAAGATTATTACAAACACTTTACAGATGAAGAAATTGATATTTTGTATTACAAGATGCTTAGTAAGGACTACGTAATTAACAAAACTGAGGATACGATTATTAAGTTAATTAATGTAAAATCAAATAGACGAAATTTTGATAGCACAAAATTTCTAAAAAACCTTTTAACAAATAAAGTCAGAGGAGAAATTGAATTAATACGCCTTTACAATAAAATGAATGATTATGGAGGAAAAAACAATTTTTCTCTCCTAATGATAACATTATTTAGAATTTGGTATGACAGTGATTATAAAAAGTATAACTATCCAGAATATAAAAAATATAATCAACCACCTGACTTTACCTATACGCAAAATAAGTTTTTTGGTTTTAGGAGTGATAAATATGATTTCTCATTTGATGAAAAGGCCAACGTTATTGCCAAAGCAGAACCGTTTGATTCTGATTCCATTCCTGAATATATAATAAGTGAGATTATTCAAATTTTTACTAAAGGAGAAAAATATCACCCTTTTCAACCTTTAAACTTAACTGAATTAAAGGAGACTAAAAATGAAGAAATAATACTAGATGAATTAATTCCAATTCCTGCATTCTATCTAAAAGCCTTTGATGATAAAGGTGCATGGGAAAACTTTGAAAAAAATGTTTGGCTAGCTATTGACCTATTAAGTATTTACTCTGGATTTGCAGGATTGGCTAGATTAAGGTTTTTACTAAAAGCAGGAACTCTAAAATCTGGAAACTTACTTCTTAAATTACGTTTAGCTTATGGAACCATAGATGTTACTGCTGATATTATATCGGTAGCATTGAGTTTTGTAGATAACTGCGATAATTCTCCTTTTTGTAAAAAATTACAGCAATATTTATTTTGGCTTCAAGTTTGTACATTTGGAGCGGATGCATTATCCAGTAGAATATTAAGAGACCAGGCTAAAGAATTAAAAGAAGCCCTAGAAGTATATCGTTTATCTAAGAAAGCAGAAAAAGCTGATGATTTAGATACTTTAGAAAAACATTTGGATGAGGTTTCTATTCGATATAATATTGTTAGCTTTTTTGAAGGTACCGCACTAACAGCATTACAATTACAAGCTTGGGAAAGAAAAATTAAAATTTTATCTAGGAATAAATGCAGATTCAAATCAGCAAATAATAACCAAAAAATTCTTAGAGAAATGGAAAAAGATGATGTTCTTGCATATTTTGAAGCAGGTACTCCACCTCCAACTATTTGGTATAGAGAAGGAATTACTGAATATATCGCTTATCATGAATTTTTTCATGCAGAAGAATTTTATAAAATAGGAAAAAAAGAATTTTTAAAAGGAGTGAACGGTACCGATGAACAATACTTGCTTAACGAGTTATTTAGAGAAAAGTACGTATATGAAAAAATTCTTGAAAATGCTGAAAAATTTTCTGAAAAAGAATTAAAGCATGCAAAAGATTACTATCTAACTTTTCTCATAAAATTAAATGAAAATAATATTGAAATTAAACCAGAATATATAGTAAAATAAAAAATATGACTGATGAAAAAATTATAGAAAAAGCAACTAATGCTCTAAAAGAACTAAACTTATACAGTAATAATTATTTTAAAATTAGTGTCTCAAAAACGGATAATGAAATACTTTTAGAAGCTTATCCAGAATTGAAAAATGAATATTCTGTTGATTTTAATTATAAACTTCCCGATGGAAGAGGTGCACAAACCTCTGTAAAAGTTGATGCAAAGTCGCATACCTTATTACATGTAATTACAAAAAGTAACATGTATCATATTCCTGATGAGTTAAAGTAAAGAGTATTAATAATGTGAAATAAAGAATATATAATAGAAAAATAAAATCAAAAAAATAGCTAACCCGCCAACCTAAAAAATTGGCGGGTTACTTTTTATTTTTTTAGCTTTACACACTAATTATCAACTATGATTGCCGCCATTGATATTCACTATAAAGAAACCTATGCAAAAGCTGTTTGTGTCTTATTTGACTGGGCAGCAGCAACGCCAACACATATGTATACTGCGCTTATTGAAGATGTTGCGCCGTATGTTTCTGGTGAATTTTACAAAAGGGAATTGCCGTGTATATTAAAGGTGCTTCAACAGGTAAATCTCGATACGTTAGAAGCCATCATTGTCGATGGACATGTATTTGTAACCAACGATAAAAAGTACGGTTTAGGCGGTTATCTTTGGGAAGCGCTCGGTGAAAAAATCCCGATTATCGGAATTGCCAAAAAGTCATTCATTCACACCGAAAAAGTAGCGACTCCTATAAAACGCGGTGAAAGTGAAAATCCGTTGTATGTATCTTGCATCGGAATTGACCCTGAAACAGTTTTGGAAAAAGTGCAACTACTTCACGGACCGCATCGTATGCCAACAATTTTGAAGTTGGTTGATGCCGTTTCTCGCACCGAAATGGAAGCATAGTATCGTTTTTTTAACCAAAATACGAGCTATTTATATTTCTTCTTCCAACGATTTTTCTTAACTTCTGCACATAATAACACAAGTTTTAAGAGTAAAACAAGTATTTATACGCTATAACCATATTACTTTTTTTATGAAATTTGAATTATTATAAATACACCATAACCTAACCATATTAATAACTAAGTAAGATGAAGACTTTATTAAAAACAACGACGCTTTTATGCGTTGCCTTATTATTCTTTACTTCTTGTGAAGAGAAAAAGAAAGATAACACGGAAAAAGATTCAGGAACAACTACTACCAAAGCGAAAGCACAAGCAAATTACGATTTGGCTGAAGCCAATACGTTAGATACTACTTGTGCATGTGATACAAGTTGGTTTCCACACACACAAACACCTGCACCAGCGGAAGGAGCTGATAGTCCTTTTGCCGCAAGTGAAACTACCAATTGTATTTTTCACCAATGGTCTTGGCAGAAGTTCTTATGGCTTACCGTGCCAGACACAACTGATGAAAAAACTCCATTTTTCTTAAGAGATGCAAGTATCAAACAAGTTGATCCGTATATGAAACCTGTAACGATTTCGAGCGGAACCACAGTGGCATTATCAACTTCAGAAGCAGAGCAAGCTGGATCGTCTGCTATTTTAGAGACCAATCCGAACTTTAATACAAGTGGAACTTCTGGAACTGTATTGTATGCTATTTATATGAATGATACGATGTATGATGCAGCAGTTACGTTTGCAGAAGGAATCAATAATGGAAGTATTCCTGCTTCTAACACAGAAGCATTTCCTGTAGGATCGTTTGAATTGAAAACATCGTGGGTTTCTACGTCTGTAATTCCAGAAGCTGAATTGGAAAATTATTATACTACCAAAGCTACACTTGACGGGTCGCCTATTGAAGTGGCGTTGTTAGGTATGCATGTTGTGGGCGTAGTAGAAAATCACCCAGAATTTATTTGGGCAACGTTTGAACATGTAAGTATGGCTCCAGCTTTCGATTGGACCAAAGGAACAGCGAGTGCCGATACACAAAAATTATTATTTAAAGAAGGAAGCGTTTCTGACATTAGCGGCATCAAATGGACAGGTGTTTCTACGGCTGAAGAATATACACTTTTTGAGTATGGTGTACCAAGAGTTGAAGGAACTGATCCTACTAAAAACTTTATGACTACCAGTCAATCTGAACCTGAAAATTATAACAATATTAGCGCAATTAACGATTGTGTTGCAGATAACCTAACAGATGTTTGGGTAAATTACGCGTATGACGGTTCTATTTGGATTAACACCGATGGATTGTCTCCTACAAAACAAATTGATACGATAAAACAAATAGGCTATGGTTTAGGCGCTGCTACACCAGGTTCTATTGCGAGAGGATCATTGAATTCAGCAAATGTTTCTATGGAAACGTACACACAAACGTTTGAATCAAGCTTATCAGATATCAGTGCTAGTAATTTAGCAAACTGTTTATCGTGTCATAATTCGCCAAGTTTCAGCGATCCGTCTAATACATCTGCATTGTATATAAGTCACGTGTTTGATGGATATTTACAAAAACAACAAGGAAGTTCTACCGAAGAGGTTAAGAAAATGAAAGTGGATGAATTTAAACAAACATTTTTCACTAAGAAAGATGACAAATAAGATCCGTATGTAGCTTTTCAAACTACTGCAAATAAAAAGAGAATCCTTAGGGCAAAGGATTCTCTTTTTATCTTTAAAACAATTTATCAGATTGTCAACACCGTAATACTAATATTATGATACAAATATAGTCGTATAAGAATTCCTCTCATTACAAAGTCGATCAATCTATATATTAGTTAAGATGAATGGTTGCTTTTATAGGGTAATCTACTTGTTTTTGAGAAGAAAGACAATTATTAGCTTGTATACCGTGAATTTGAAAAGCTAGTGTTTTTTGATGATTAAGTAAACAAACTATCGCAAATAAAAAAAGAATCCTCAGGGCAAAGGATTCTTTTTTTATTTTTAAAACAATTTATCAGATTGTTAACATTTCAATACTAAATATTAATAGTACAAATATAATTTCATCTTTAATTCAAATGTTGTAAAGTCGATGAACTAGATATTTTATGTAGATAATTGGTCGTATTTTGTCGATAAATCAACCTGCTAAAAGGAACAGGTTATGTTTTTAAAAAGTTTAGATCAAAAAAAAAGAACTTTCGGGGCAGAAAAGTTCTTTTTATATTTTACAATTTACCAGATTGTAATTATCGTAATACTAAATATTTACAGCAAATATACTTGGATACAAATCATTTTGCTGTAAAAGTCGATCAGTCAGTACTATAGTGTAGATGAATGGACTTATTGAAGCGGTAAACTATTTACAATCCTCATTTTTCATCAGAGAATCAGATAGTTAAATAGTTTTATGGTGTAATGATGCCTGTAAACGATCATAGAACATGCGTATTTGGCTTTAAAATGTACTTGGCACATTTTCCTTTATACAACAAAGAAACTGTTTTATATCCCTTTTCTAAAGCGAAAGGAACGTTCCCCAACGTTCCTTTCTGTTTGTAGAATAATAAACCTCAATAAAATACTCATTGAAACTTGGTCTAATGTAGTAAAACTCACCTCGCCTACCATGAATTAGTTTGTAAGCGTTAAAAAATAAATATAAGCGTTAAATTTTGTGTAGAAAAAACAAAAAGGAGCGTCCCCCAACACTCCTTTTGCATAAGAAATATATTCTTCTTTTATAGCGGACTTACAATTTAAGTTGTAAATTTTATCTATTGAAGAATAAATAACCTAAAAAACCTACAGTAAATCTATACAAAGTCAACGTATCATGAAAGAAGTGCTACACGTAATTCATAAATTACGTGTAGACAACACACAACTTAACATTCTGATTTACAGAAATTAACATGTCGTAAATTATAAAAAATAAGTGCTTTTTTTTACATCTTTCGGTAAGCACTTATTTTATAAATTGTGTGGTTATTCGCTTTGTTTTTTGAAAATAAAGAGCGCAAATTCGAACTATTTTTAAAAAAATTATCAGATAAGTTCCATTATAAAAGTTCGTTTTCTTCCAAACTTTCTTTAATCGTTTTTCGAACCATTCGATATGTTTTTCGTTGTCCTAATACACGAAACGCAAATGTGTAAAATCCACTTTTAGAAAGCGACTTTACCAACGCTCTAATTCGTTTTTGAATGGGCTTTTTATATGTTTTGTCAAAAACTTCCATATTAAATTTTGGATATGTTGGATATGGTAAGTTTGCATCTTCCCCATAGTTTTTGGTATCATATTTTTTGTTGATGATATGCAACGATCGCATATCAGGAATAATTGGAAAGTATTTAGGTACTTTATTCAAGTCATCTTTATCACTGTATGAAAAACGTTCTTTGGCAGCTGCGGTAACTTGTGCACCGAAACGCTTGACTATATTTTCGTTTTCTACCGCGAAATAATAACGTAAAAACGATTGACAGTTCTTTCTACCTAAAAGAAAATCATGCTTACGAAACGATTCGTCCAAAAATCCGCCAAAACCACTTAATGGAGCTGAAGCTAAATCTTTTTTGGAACGAATCCAACCTTTCGCAGACGAATGCTTGCGTTTGGGTTCTACTAAAAATTTAGTCCGATTGCTGAGCGACAACGCTTCCAAAATTCCATCTTGATTGAACATCACTTGATTTCGCAACGCTTTAAACATTCCTTTGGCAATTGAAATGATGTCACGCTTGGAATCATACGGATCTAAATCATGATCTTGATTTGGAAAAGGATCAACCATGACAATTGCATAGTTATCATCTTCTCGAATGGTTTTGTTTTTTTCTATGAGAACTTTCATGCAGATTCCAAAAGGTTCATTGTTTATTAAACCTCCATCTACAGAATTGAACGTATATATGTCGTCTTTTTGTAAATCGACACGGATGCCTTCACTCCTATCAAATAAATATTTTGGATACCGCGCTACGTATTCATGCGCAATTTTTATTTCACGCGATTTTAATCCGATTGGAAATGCTGAAGTGCTTAGCGTAGCGTTTTTTAAGTAATTTACATGTTCTTGATCTTTCAAATCTAACACAAAATATAACGATGTGTCTTCTTTAGGAATTCCTGGCGCATGTGTCTCATTGGCAATTTTATAACGAAAAAAACCGCCGTGATTTGTGATCACAGTGTCACTATCTTTAAAATCAATATTGAAGTTTAATCCACGTAAATTCGTGGTCGTTAATACCAAATCTAAACTTTTAGAAACGTATTTCGGAAACACCACTTCATCATTTATTTTCACTGCATTATCAGCAATAGCTTCAATAGGCAATACATTTAACAACGATTCTGGATATTCATCCGTGTTTAAATCATTGGTGTTTAGCAATTGCATTAAAGAAGTTTCCGTAGCTGTGTCTGCCATTTTTACCCAAGATTGATAAAATATATTATCTTCTCCTTTCGGATTGTCTTTGTTAACAAATTTGTGCTTCTTGTTTAGCAAGCTCAATACGGCTAAAGTTCCTGTAATTCCTCCCGCGGAAGCGCCACTTAATACTTCTAGTTCCACATCGTGCATCGGAATGGAATCGTCATATTTTGGATGTTCTTTTCCTAATTGCCTGTTTCGTTCTTTGGCTTTTTCCCATAAATCTAAAGATTCTAACAAATAATCAATTACTCCTGCAGTATACGCTCCTGCAGAAACCGCACCCGCCATTGTGATGCATATTTTAAACTTTTTTGTAGGCATGTTCATCGTAATTTCTCAGTAAATATAGTATTTTCAAACGCCTCATACGTGTATTTTATAGGTTTCTAGAGCTGATTTTTAACAAAAAAATACAATGCGCGCATAACATCCTCATTGGAATTGTTTGCTATATTTGTATTGTAAATTCATAATGATGAAGATTGAACAAATATATACAGGCTGCTTAGCACAAGGCGCATATTACATAGAGTCTAATGGAGAAGCCGCAATAATTGATCCATTACGCGAAATACAAAGCTATATTGACAAAGCAAAAACGAATGATGTAAACATCAAATATGTTTTTGAAACGCATTTTCATGCAGATTTTGTTTCTGGTCACTTAGATTTGGCAAAAGCTACTGGAGCTACCATCGTTTTTGGCCCAAATGCAGCGACCGATTACGACATGTATAGCGCAAAAGACAACGAAGTATTTTCTATAGGAAATATTCAAATAAAAGCTTTACATACACCAGGACACACACTGGAATCAACTACGTATTTATTGATTGATGAAGACGGAAAGGAACACGCTATTTTTTCTGGAGATACGTTATTTTTAGGTGATGTTGGGCGACCAGATTTGGCTATTAAATCTGATTTGACAAAAGAAGATTTAGCTGGCATGTTGTATGATTCGCTTCGTACTAAAATTATGACCTTACCAGATGATATTATTGTATATCCTGCTCATGGCGCAGGTTCTGCTTGTGGAAAAAACCTCAGCAAAGAAACCGTTGGTATGTTAGGCGAACAAAAGCAAACCAATTATGCGTTACGCGCAGATATGACAAAAGCGGAGTTTGTGAAAGAAGTTTTAGACGGAATTGCGCCACCGCCACAGTATTTTGCTAAAAATGCACTTTTAAATAAAGCTGGATATGCACCTTTTGAAACTGTTTTGGAAAAGGGAAATATTGCTTTAACTCCTGAACGGTTTGAAACGCTTGTTACCGAAGAAAATGCGCTCATGTTAGATGTACGCAACCGAAAAGACTTTTTAGGCGAACATATTCCTAATAGTATTTTTATTGGTTTGGATGGAAGTTTTGCTCCTTGGGTTGGCGCATTGATTGTTGATTTGCAACAACCAATCGTGCTGATTGTACCAAAAGGAAAATCGGAAGAAGCCATTACACGACTTTCACGCGTTGGGTACGACAATACTTTAGGATATTTGGAAGGTGGAATAAAAGCTTGGAAAGCTGCGGGAAAAGAAACAGCTCGTATCAATTCTATTTCGGCAACTGAATTTGCCAATCGCTTAGAAAAAAGTAACATTAATGTCCTTGATGTTCGTAAAGATGGCGAATACAAAGCAAAGCATATTGAAGGTGCGCAGCATTTTGCACTCGATTATATTGATAAAAACATGAATGAAGTTGACGCAAACAAAGCGTATCATATTCATTGTGCAGGCGGATATCGTTCTGTAATTGCAGCTTCAATATTGAAAGCACGCGGTTTTCATAAAGTAACAGATGTTGCAGGCGGATTTAAAGATATTAAGCAGACAACGATTCCCTTAACGGAATTTGTGTGTCCGTCTACTTTATAAAACGAAGCACTTATATATTTTTAAAATCCTTTTCATTTTTTGGAAAGGATTTTTTTTGAGAAGATATTGTATGAAGATCGATCTTCCCTTTTTTGTACTTACAATAAAGTATTGTGCAGTATAGAAGTTTCTTTTCTCTTTTAAAAAAATACTACAAAATGTAGGATTTCGTCAGGTTTAAAAAGGATTATATTAACCACTATAAACCTAATACTAAATACATTATGAAAAAACAAAATTTAAAAAGTCTAAAATTAAGTAAAAGTTCCGTTTCTAAACTTACTACTATAAGTGGTGGTGTTGCTGACGCAGCTGCAACATGCGAATCGCCTTGTCAAGGTGGAACAGGTTGTTGTAATGGTTCTGTAGGAGTTTGCTATGACCCAGAATCCTATAGTGCATATAATATTTGTATTTGCCCTATCACTGTAGATTGATCACATTTATAGTCGATCAATTTATTTTTTAAAATGATGACATAAAAAAAAGGCGCTGGTTAGGCGCCTTTTCTGTGTTAAAAATCACTCTCGATTTTAATTTTATTATAAATTTTTCACTTATTACAGTGTAATACTATATTGTTTTTAGTACATGAAGCGTAACGCAGTGATGTCGTTATTGTTGAATTCTCCATCTTCACTAGAACTGAAACAAGCATTCATTAAAGATGTTGGATCCCATCCTGTAGGTGTTCCTGGAATGTGGATTGCTCCAACTCCTGCACTACCTTCGTTTGTATTTTGCCCACAACTTTGTCTGCTGAAGTAATCTGAATGACGGAAACCTACTGAGTGTCCAATTTCATGACAAATTACGTGCTCGTTAACATTTGTACTAAAAGAATCTGTTCCTGCATTGATACGTACAAACTTGTTAGGTGCTCCTCCTGATGGGAAACCTGCAGATCCTCCTGCGTTTCCAGATACTCGGTATACTACCATATCTTTATCTTGCCAGTTTGTTCCAAATGTTAATTGAAAACTAATATCTAAGTTTAATCTGTTGTAGTTTGCTACAGCCCATCCTAATGCTGTTTGCATTTTAGATGTTAAGCCGCTAGAATTATTTGCTGTATATCCAATGATAGTGATAACACCATCGCTTACTAAATTGTTTGTGCGGTATTGTTTGCTAGTAATGTCTCCACCAAGCTCCATGTTCATCAATTGATCACGTGTCATGATGATATCGCCTTCTAGCAAATATGCCTGTTCAGTTTCGCCTCCAGGCAATTCGAATGTTGTTTTTTGCATGTCGAATGTATTGAAATGAAGTGATTGTGCTTTTTCAAATACATCTTGTGGAATCCCTACAGGTGCTAAAGATTGCTCCTCCTCTACTACTGTATCATTGTCTTTACTACATGAGGTAAAAGTAAGCCCCATAACCAATGCCATTAGCAGTGCTAAGTTTTTAAATTTTTTCATTTTAGAAGTTTTTTCGGTTAATGTTAATAATTGTTTGGAGCGATTTTTAACACGTGATAAAATTATGATATTTATTAAAATATTCCTAATAAAATGTTAAAAACACTAAGTATATTTAAAAAATTAACACATTATACATCTTTTGTTAAATAATCAGCAAAAAAAAATAGACACTCGTAAAAGCGTCTATTTCAATTTATTGTATGTAAAACCTTAGTGTTTTTAGATGATTTCTGCGGAAAGTCCCGCTTCAAGCAATTTACTGCATCTTGGTTTTAAATCTTCATATTCTCCCGTTTTAACGGTACATTTTCCTTTGTAATGTACAATTATAGAACATTGTTCTGCTTGTTCAGCAGTATGATCGCATGCGTAAATTAATGTTTCAATAACGTGATCAAATGTGTTTACATCATCGTTATATAGTATAATTTCGTTGTTTTTTTGTACATCTTCTAAGGTTAGATATTCTTCCTTAATTTTTTCTTGTGTACTCATATTCAATATTTTACTGCTAATTTACAAATTTTAGCGAAACCCAATTATTTTTTTCGAGTTTGTCTGCAAATTTTAACTTGTTTTTGACACATTCTTCCGTAATAATCGGAATATCTTCTGTATAAAAGCCACTTAAGAATAAAATTCCATTCGCGTTTAAACATATCGCATACTGATGAATATCATTTAAAAGAATGTTTCTGTTGATGTTTGCAATGATGATATCATAGGTTTTGTCTTCCAACAAAGAAACATCGCCTTCATATACCGAAATATGCTCACAGTTATTGCGTTGTATATTTTCTAGGGAATTCAAGTAACACCAATTATCAATATCAATCGCATCTAATGGTTTGGCGCCTTTCATTTCGGCTAAAATTGCCAAAACTCCAGTTCCGCAACCCATGTCTAACACTTTTTTATCCGTAACATCTGTATTGAGAATGTGCTGCAACATCATGTGTGTAGTTTCATGATGACCTGTTCCAAAGCTCATTTTTGGTTCAATGACGATGTCGTATTCCACCACTGGTTTTTCATGAAAAGGCGCTCTTACGGCACATTTTCCGTCTACTTCAATAGGTTCAAAGTTTTTTTCCCATTCTTCATTCCAATTCACTTGTGCGATTTCTTCTTTTTGATAACTGATTTCAAATTCAGGACTATTGAGTATTTGAATGTGTTCTAAAATTGCATCGTGCCAGTCATCTTTTTGAATGTACGCATTGACGCCTTCTTCATTTTCCACAAAACTTTCAAAACCTGCAAAACCCAACTCTGCAATCAATATTTCCGTAGCAGGTTGTACTGGTGAAACTTTGAATGTATATCCAATATAGGTTGTAGACATAGTTAGAATGCGTTTATGATTGCTGTAAAGTCAGCAGCTTTTAGGGCAGCACCACCAATTAATCCTCCATCAACATCTTCTTTGGCGAAAATTTCTGTAGCATTTGCTGGTTTTACACTTCCACCATATAAAATAGAAAGTTCTGTAGCGGTTTCGCTTCCAAATTTTTCAGCGATCGTTTTACGGATAAATGCGTGCATTTCTTGTGCTTGTGCTGGCGAAGCTGTTTCGCCTGTTCCAATTGCCCAAACAGGTTCATATGCTAAAATGATATTTTTCCAATCAGCTGTATTTAGGTGAAATAACGCATTTTTTAATTGACTTTCTACCACAGCAAAGTGATTGTCAGCTTTACGGTCTTCTAATTCTTCTCCAAAACAAAACACTATTTGCAACTCATTTGCGAGTGCAGCGTCTACTTTTTTAGCCAATAATTCATCAGTTTCTCCAAAATACGCTCTGCGTTCGCTGTGTCCTAGAATTACCGTATTTACACCAACACTTTTGAGCATATTTGCTGAAATTTCTCCTGTATAAGCACCTTTTGCTTCTTGATGCATGTTTTGTGCAATTACTTCAATGTTATGTCCTTTTAATACGTTGAACGCTTGAAAAAGATTTACAAACGTAGGCGCTACCATTACTTGTACATCTGTATTTGGCACGTGTGCGATTAAATCATTTAATAAAGCTTCCGTTTCTGAAAGATCATTGTTCATTTTCCAGTTTCCTGCAACTATTTTACGTCTCATTGTATGTTTTTTTAAGTCTTTTATATTTATTTTAATGCATTTAGCAATGCTTTGTCATTTGTTTGTATGGCTTCAAAAAGTTTGATACTTCCGTCAGGATTGACAATCATGTATCTTGGAATCCAATTGAGTCCGATAGATTTTCCAAACGGACCTTTCATCCCTGAACTCACATAATAGTGTTCTCCTGAAAGTTTATGTTTTTGTATGCTCCTTTTCCATTGCGCCACATTTCGGTCTAAAGATAAAAATAGGTATGTTAACTGTGGATTATTTTTTTGAATTTCTTTTACGCCAGGAATTCCAACCAAACAATCGCGACACCAAGAAGCCCATATATCTACAAAAATGGTTTTGCCCTTATGCATTGCTAAAATGTCTGCAAATGTACTATTTTCTCCGTTTATAGAAAGCATGGTTTCTTGTAAAGCTTCTGGCGGAAATTCTTTTAGGATTTCTTTTTTACAACCTAACAAGCAAAGAATGATACAAACATATAAGAGAGGTTTCATGCTATTTTTGAATGGTGATTTTTGTTTTTTTAGTAATGTACGGATAGATTTCATTTACGTCGTCATTTTTCATAGAAATACAGCCTAGTGTCCAATTTTGTTTTTCATCAATAACATGATCCATTCCTTTTGGAACACCGTGAATCCCTACTTCGCCGCCAATGGTTTCGCCATCTTTGATGATGCCATTTGCTTTTCGCTTATTAAATTTTTTCCAAGATTCCGCATTTGGGTAATCAATCCAAATAAATTTTTCCCAACTTCGATGCGGATATTTGTCACGCACGCCAAATACACCTTCTGGCGTTCGTTTGTCGCCTTCTTTTTCTTTATCATCAATAGGATTTCCACCAAAAACAACCTGATATTTTTTCACCAAAGTATCTGCTGCAAATACGGAGAGTTCATAATCGCTTTTATCAATTAGAATGCGAACCGAAGTTCCTTGAGGCAATAATTGACGCAACGAGGTTTCTGGTTGAGTCTTGTCTTGAGTAGACGTTTTGTTGGTACAAGCTGACAAACAACACAGGATTACAAAACAGCTAAAGTATAGATTAAAAACTTTCATACAACTACTCTATAATAAATTGTCTTATTTCTGAATTTGATATGTTTCCAGCAGGATCTTTCGATGTTATTTTCCAATAATACACGCCAGCAGTTAAGGTTTCTGTATGTGTTTCTGCGGTAATCAATGAAGCAACTTCCTGCGCTGGCGGATTTACTGTATCTACATATACTGTATATTCTAACAATGCCGTTTCGCCTTCATCCGGATCGTTTCCTTGCCAAGTGAGGACTACATCTGTTGTGGTAACTGTAGCTCCATTATCCGGACTCATCAACGTTGCCGGAAAAGGTAAATAGTTGGTAATGGCGTTAAAAGGTGTTTGAAATTGCCAAATAGCTCCTGTAACCGAAGCGCCTTCACTGTCTGTAGCTTCCACGCTCCAAGCATACGAAGTTCCTTTTTCTAGGGAAACATTTGTATTGGTAGCTGTGAGATTTTCAGTAGCAACTACCGCATTTGTCGTTAAGTTTCTAAGCGTAAACGCATAGTCTAGGTTGTCATCTTCTACATCTTGAAAATTATTCCATTGAAAATCAACGTTAATTTCTGTTGCTGAAATTTCGTCTCCTGTACACACTGCATTGTTTGTTGGAGCAATGTAAGAACTTGCTGTTGGAATGTTGTTTTCTGGTGCTGCTGGCGCAGGATCGTCACTAGAACTACAACTCGCCAGTGCTATGATTGAGAAAAGTGTTAGATTTTTTTTCATTTTATTTTTTGATTAATTTTTGTGTGAATGTAGTTTCTGCGGTTGCTAGTTGTACAAAATACACACCCGTTTTTAATTGTTGTATGTCGATTTTTTGATTGTTCACAGGTGTTTTGATTACTTCTTGAAAAAGTAATCGCCCAGAAACATCATAAATCGTCATAGTAGCATTTGTAGTGTTTTCCGCATTAAGCAAACTCAAATAAATGTAATCGTTACTAGGATTTGGCAACATGACAAAATTGGCGTTTGAAACCGTTTTTACCATTTCTGTAAATTTCCCCTGACACGCCTTTTCGGTTTGTACCTCAACCGTATTGACTGGTTTTGTTAATTGCTTTGTGAAGGTTACTAACGTATTTTCGCTTGGCGCGATGACGGTATGTTTTTCTCCATTGATGAAAATGCTATAATTCGTTGCTCCGAGTAAGTCGATGGAGTATTCGTTGCTTCTTGAAAGTGCAGCGTTTGCCGTTAATTCTGCAGGATCGCCTATTTCTACTGTGAAACATTGCGAATAATTTTCAGCCGAAATACCAAAACATACTTCATAAGTTCCTGCATCTAAGTTTTCAATGAGTAAACTTTCTGTAAACGAAGCTACAGGCAATGCTACTAGTGTTCCATTGTGCGACACCTCTATTTCGTATGTGTAATCTGCAATTGCTTTGATGTCAATTTTTGCATTGTTTAAGTTGGCACAGGTTTCACTGATGGCTTGAATGATGTAATTATCCACAGGTAGTGTAAACGGACAACCATCTGCGGAGCTTCCACTGTAATATGGACAATCGTCATCTACATCTAAAATATTGTCATTATCATCGTCATCGTCACAAAGATCGCCAATACCATCTTCGTCGAAGTCTTCCTGCGCTGGATTGTAGAAATCTGCACAGTTATCATCTACATTTGGAATGTCGTCTCCATCGCTATCATCATCACACACATCGCCCATTCCGTCACCATCTTGATCTGCTTGATCGGTATTTGGTGTATCGGGACAGTTGTCTAGATAGTTATAAATAGTATCGCTATCCGTATCTTCTACAATGCGTGTTTCGGTTTTGTTGGTAATGATCGGCGCATTAAAGTCAAAATAAATAGCAGCTCTATTATCAATAATGTCTCCAATTTGCACTGTGCTTTTTGGTTTTACTCTGAATGCTACAAATCCGTGACTGTTAGGTTCGTCAGTAGTACTATCTGGCAGATTGATATTGTCAAAGAAAAATTCAAGTTCACGATCTGCACCTGTTGTCAACGCAATATAATAATCATGACTTGCATCTACAGGTTCAAACGTATCCCAATCAATCATGTCGCTCATTAAATCTTTAATCCGAATATTCACCGCTGGTGAAGTACCTTCATTCTGAAAGCGAATGACGTAATGCAGATATTCGTCTATGTCATCAATCAGTAGATGTTTGCCTTCTAATACTGTTTTGTCGTTTGGATCGTACGACGCTACTAATGTTTGATATAGATTGCTAAAGTTATTATTTGGCGTAATATCATTGTTCAACGGCACTAATACAGAAAATGCAATGTTATCGTTGATATTGGCAGCTGGCGGAATCATTACATCAAAGTTAACCGTAAAACTTCGCGTTTCACCAGGAATTAAGTTTGTGTAATTCCACGTTAGCAGATTCGTTATTTGTGTTGTTGGTGCAATCGAAGCAGCAGCAAAATCTAGTTTATCATCATCAAAATTCAGGTCAATCGTTCCACTGACAAGCGTGGTTCCGTGGTTTTGTAGCACAACACTATAATTGGCGTCAAAACCAACCACGGGATCGTTTAAAGGAACAAATGTTATGGATATATCTTCAAAAACTTCGCTGTAAGTAGTACAAAAGTCAATTACATCCACATTATCAGTTCCAGTAATTGTTATGTTTTGAGAAACAGGTGTCGTGTTCAGTTGCGCTGAAGTTTCTATATATACATCAAACGTACCTTCTGGAACAATGATCGTGTATACGCCATTTTCATCTGTAAATGTTGTGTAATAATTGATTCCATCATAGGCAACAACTTCTATGTTTTCAAAAGGAAAGTCATTGTTTATAGTACAGCCATCCGCATCAAAATCTAATAAAACGGTTCCGGTGATGGTATTTGCGGTACAAGTTGCAGACGTTGTTTGACAAGGAACACTGACATTGACAAGCGCATAGTTTGTATTGTTTGCTATAAAATTACAAATAGCAGCGCAATCGTCTAAATTTGGATTGTTATTGATCGTTAAGTTTCCTCCTACATTTTGTAAATTTTCTAGTCCATCTAAACTTAATAACCCATCATTTGATGTGAGGTCAACATTTCCGCCGACTGTAAATACTAGAGGAATAATTTCATCTAAATTAATTTCTGCAAAATCTGCATTATATAGAACAAAATCTCCTCCGATTTCATATAAACTTCCAAAAGCAAGATTCGTTGAAAAAATTAATGAAAGGTAAATGTTTCCTCCAAGAGTTTGCAATGAATCCATTGAAAAAAAGCTTGTGGTAGAAAGTGGCATATATATAAGCCGAATATTTCCATTCATATTAGTTAATGAATTTATAGAAATATTACCTACTGTTAGACCATCTTCTCCAACAATATTTATATCACCTCCAATAGATGTTAAACTATTTAAGTTAATATTATCTACTGTTGTTAATCCTGGAAATTGATTAGGCATATTTATACTCCCTGCTATGCTTTGAAGATTAGGAAACACCATCGCTATATTAGTATCTACTTCAGCTGCATTACCTACAAAAGGATATGCTTTTACTTCTATTTCTCCGCCAATATTGGTAAGATTGGGCAACGGAGGAAAACCATCAGCACCATACAATAATAAATCACTTCCTATAGTTTCTAATCCTGTGAGTCCAGAAAGCACACCAGCTATGTCAACTAGAATTTTTCCTTCAATAGTAACTAAGTTATTGATAAAACTCAAGTCAATTTGGGCTGAACAATTTGGACTCCCTTCAACTTTTAAGTCTCCTCCTATAGAACTTAGTGATGAAAAAAGGTTAATTCCACTCACATCAGACTCATTCCAATCGACGCAAATAAATTGTATATCTCCTTCAATTCTTTCTAAAGCAGTAAGTCCTGTAAAACTATTAAAGTATGTATTACTTGATATACGAAAGTTCCCTCCAATATATTCCAAATTATGCAATCCATTATAAGTTACGGGTGAGTTTGTAGAAAACACTAAATTTCCTTGAATTGACGTAATAAAATCTAATCCACTTATACTAGTCACATTTCCTTCTATTTTTACACTAACAGGAATATCTGTACAAGTAGTGGAATAGGTAGCTACAAAAGCATCTACATCTGCTTGAGAATCTAAAATTACATCTTGCGTAGGGCATTGTGCCTGCAAATTGTAAACACCCAAGAGAAGCACTAAAAAGAATAGTGTTTTTTTCATATACTAAAGTTTTAATAAATAGAGGATAATACAGTTACTTATTGTAATCGTATCTTTGGATCGAGGTAACCATACACAATATCTACTAAAATATTGATAATTACAAACATAGAAGCAATAATTAATACCGCACCCATAATAACTGGTAAGTCTTGACTGTTGAGGGCATCTACGATTTCTTTTCCAAGTCCATTCCAACCAAAAATATATTCCACAAAAACGGCGCCTGCCAACATGGACGCAAACCAACCTGAAATTGCCGTAATTACAGGATTTAACGCATTTTTAACGGCATGATTTTTTATGATTTGAAACTCACTCAAACCTTTGGC
>CAZHSA010000007.1:0-3855 GCA_964535135.1 uncultured Kordia sp. | reverse complement strand
GATGGCTGGTAAGATGAGGTTTTTCCAACGAATGCTGATTGACTCCCCAAAGTCATCTACTTCATATAAACTGCCTGTCATATTCAAGTTCGTGAATTCGTGCAATAGAAATCCAAAAATCCACGCAAATAGAATCGCGCTAAAAAATGATGGAAGACTCATTCCCAACGTACTGATAATTTGAATCATTTTGTCCACAAACGTATCTTTATACAACGCAGAAATGATTCCGAAGAAAATTCCCAGCAACATGGCAATACTAATGGCGGCAACTGCTAAAACAATCGTATTTGGCAAGGTTTCTTTGATGACTTGTGCAACACTTTTTCCCGATTTTTGAAACGATTCACGCAAATACGGAAGTTTTAAAACCGTAGTCGTATTTCCAATAGTGAATAGTGTTGCTGCCGTGTATTTATTTTTAGATAAATAGGTATAATCTTCCTCTTGCGTAGAATGAAATGAGATCGGCAATAAATCATTGAGATAATATGCGTATTGCGTTAACACAGGTTTATCAAATCCGTATTTCTTCTTCACAACCGCCACTTGTTCTTCCGTTTGATTTTGTCCGAGCATCATTTTTGCAGGATCGCCAGGTAAAATATTGAACAAGAAAAAAATCACGGTGACTACACCGAAAAGCGTTAAAAAGGCATAGCCAATTTTATGTAGAATGTATCTTCCCAAAGAGTACTTTTACAGTTTTATAGTGTCAAAATCGTTGTAATGTTTTTTATCCGTAATGGTTCCTTTTTCCACTTTTAAAATCCCAGGATTGGAACGCACAATAGTTTTTAGCGCCGTTTCATCCGTTAAATAGAAATCAAAATTGAATCCCATCAAGGAAGATAAGTCTTTTAAGTCTTCAGGATCCGCAGACGATAAACCAATAACTTTGTAACCTGCGTCAATTGCGTTGTCTGTAAACGTTTTTACTTTGGAAAAACCAGCATCTTCTGCCTTATCCAAATTATACATAATCACCATAATGAGTTTTTCTTCTTCCAGCATCATTTCGGTTACATCACCATCATCCAAACTTTCAATGGCAAAATCGTGAATTGGTGGTTCGTAGCCTTCTTCTACAATTTCACTTCGTATCGTTTTGTAGGTTCCGCCTTCAACTTTTGGTTGTTCACCAATCTTATCAGTAACAATTTCTACCTCATCTCCATCAACATCAAAAACCCAAATATATTCAAAAACTGGTCGCGGTGCATCTGGCGGAACGGTCATTCCTTCCATAATATTTGCACCAATTTTATACGGTCTAAAGTCAAATGTTGGCAAATGATTCAGCACATGTCTTCCAAAGAAAATACATGCCAATAAACTTACTGTTGCAATGGCGATGCTTATTTTTTTAGATACAATCGGTTTTATATGTTGAATTCCCATGAAAAGAATTAAAATCGCAACTAGTAAAATGATATCTTTCCAGAAGCTTTCCCAAGGTGTCAATTTCCAAAAATCACCAAAACAACCACAATCGGTCACTTTATTGAAATAGGCAGAGTAAAACGTTAAAAAAGTGAAGAAAACAATCAATCCGAGTAAGCTCCACAATACTGGTTTTTTAAATAAACTCAGTAAAATCATTACTCCAAGAATGACTTCTAAGATGACTAAAAAAACGGCCATCCACAAGGCGTATGGCGATAAAAACTCAAGATTTAAGACATCTTCCGCAAAGTAATCTGTCAACTTAAAAGAGAAACCAACAGGATCATTAAGCTTTATAAATCCTGAAAAAATAAACAATCCGCCCACAAAAATTTGACAAGCGATCGTGAGGATTTTTCCATAGATTGTATTAAAAAAAATAACTTTTTGTTTTACAATTTGTTGCCAAATTGAATCTGCTTTTTCGGATTGCTCAGTTCCTGTTTTTTCCATGCTCATTTTTTATAATTGCGAACGCATTTTCACAGTATTGTATATTGAACTCATTAAAATTTTTATTGTGCAATGCGTCAAATTTTACGTAAATTTCGTCCAAAATTACCAATTTATAAAAAGAAATTGATATAAGTTCATTTTAAAGGTACGTATGTATGAAAAGTATAAACTGTAATGGGCATTTGGTGTCGCTAGAAACTCCTAAAGTAATGGGGATTTTGAATGTGACGCCCGATTCTTTTTATGATGGCGGAATGTATAAAGATTCAAAAAGTATTTTGATACAGGTTGAAAAAATGCTTTCAGACGGCGCTACTTTTATAGATATTGGCGCGTACAGTTCACGACCAAATGCACCACATGTTTCGCTGGAAGAAGAAAAACAACGTTTGTTACCGATAGTGGAATTGATTTTACAAGAATTCCCACAAACACTGCTTTCTATTGATACTTTCCGTAGCGAAGTTGCCAAAGCTGCAATTGAACTTGGTGCCGCCATGATTAATGATATTTCAGCGGGAAATTTAGATGCAAACATGATGCAAACTGTTGGCGAATTGGGAGTTCCATACATTATGATGCACATGCAAGGCACTCCAAAAACTATGCAAGCGAATCCTACGTACACAAATGTAGTGAAAGATATTTTACAGGAACTTTCAGAAAAAATTGCGGTGGCGCGCTCGCATAAAATTAATGATATTATTGTAGATCCTGGTTTTGGTTTTGGAAAAACGATTGCGCATAACTATGCTATTTTAAAGGATTTACAACTATTTTCATTCCTAGATTGCCCAGTGTTAGCAGGCGTTTCCAGAAAATCCATGATTTATAAAGTATTGGAATCTTCAGCGCAAGAAGCCTTGAACGGAACTTCTGTGTTACACACTATCGCTTTACAAAATAAGGCGTCTATTTTACGCGTACACGATGTAAAAGAAGCGGTGGAATGTGTGAAGTTGGTGGAGATGTTGAAGTAAGCAGGTTTTGGAACTAAAAAATAAACTCTTCAACTTATAAATCCTTAAACACTCCATAACATTTTAAATTTTACTATTTTTACTTCATCATATTGTAAAAACGCGCATTGGACTTTTTTGGATTCTTAGATTTTGGCCTGTTAGATTTCATCGAAATTATTCTCGTTGCAGTACTTTTATATTATATCTACAAACTTGTAAAAGGAACTGTTGCTATTAATATTTTTATTGGAATTGTGATCATTTTTGTGATTTGGAAAGTTACCGAAGCACTTGAAATGAACGTTTTAAGCACTATCTTTGGAGAAGCCATTGGCGTTGGAATTATTGCTTTGTTTATTGTATTTCAGCAAGAAATTAGAAAGTTTTTATTGATGATTGGATCCACAAACTTTGCAGCGAAACGCAGTTTTGTAAAACACTTCCGATTTTTAAAACAAGATGCTAATATTGATACAGACGTTGAAGCCATTATAGAAGCCTGCACAAAAATGTCAGCCACAAAAACAGGTGCTATTATTGTGATTGAACGCAACAATTCTTTAGAGTTCATCAAAGATTCTGGTGATACGATGGGCATGGATGTAAATGTTCCTACGTTGGAAAGTATCTTCTTTAAAAACAGTCCGCTACACGATGGTGCTACTATTATTGAAGGAAATCGTGTTACGGCGACACGTGTTATTTTGCCCGTTTCAAAATCTACCATGATTCCACAACGTTTCGGTCTACGGCACAGAGCTGCTGTGGGAATTACGGAGAAAACAGATGCTTTGGTATTGGTTGTTTCTGAAGAATCCGGACAAGTTTCTTATATCCGCGATGGCGAGTTTGTGTTGTATGAAGACATGGAGCAACTACAAGAAATGCTTCAAAAGGATTTGAGTTAGTGTATCATTAATATTTTTAATTACACCGCTTCCTGCTGAATAAACTGTACTTCGTATAAGTTTTTGTAGTATCCGTTGTCAAT
>CAZHSA010000006.1:8424-32445 GCA_964535135.1 uncultured Kordia sp. | reverse complement strand
CAAAAAACAATTCGTGCATTCGTGACAAAAAAGAATCTTTTCAGTCTTTTAATCATTTAATTTTTGAATCATTCCATCAACACACAAAACAAGAAAAAAAATAACTGTACTTTTGTGGCATGTCAAAAATCATAAAAAATCAACGCGAGATTCTAGCAAAATTGGGTATTGAACGCCTAAACGAAATGCAAGAAGAAGCAAAACTTGCTATCAGTTCGCATCCAAATACAATACTATTATCACCTACAGGAACGGGGAAAACCTTAGCGTTTTTAATGCCTATTATTGCCGAACTAGATGCAAATAGTGACTCTGTGCAAGTCATTATACTAGCGCCTTCGCGCGAATTGGCAATTCAAATCTCACAGGTTACACGCGAAATGGGTACAGGTTTCAAAGTCAATGAAGTATATGGCGGGCGTAATTTTTCGAAGGATAAAATTGATTTAAAACACAATCCTGCCATACTAGTAGGAACACCAGGAAGAATCGCAGATCATTTGCGAAGAGACACTTTTGATACAAGAGAGATTACAACTTTGGTGTTAGATGAATTTGACAAATCGTTAGAAGTAGGTTTTGAAGAGGAAATGAAAGAAATTGTCTCGTTGCTACCCAACATTGCAAAACGTGTGTTAACATCTGCAACGAAAGACATGGAAATCCCTACGTTTGTGGGAATGAGAAATCCGCTCACGATCAACTATCTAGGCGAAAAAATAGCAAAACTAACGGTCAAACGAATCCTTTCGCCCACAAAAGACAAATTAGATACACTTTTAAACACGATTTCGCTCATGGCGAATCAACCCGGAATCATCTTTTGCAACTTTAAAAACACCATTCAATATGTAAGTGACTTTCTCAACAATAACGGCATTCCGCACGGTTGTTTTTATGGAGGAATGGAACAAAAAGACCGTGAACGCGCATTGATTAAGTTTAGAAACGGAACACATCAACTCATCATTGCTACAGATTTAGCAGCACGTGGAATTGATGTTCCTGAAATCAAATTCATCATTCACTATCAATTGCCCTTAAAAGCTCAAGAGTTTACACATCGTAACGGTCGTACAGCACGTATGCATGCAGAAGGAACAGCATTTGTATTGCAATGGGCAGAAGAAACGGTTCCTGATTTTATATCGGAAGTGGAAGTCGTAGAGGAAATTCCAGCAACCAAAAGACCCAAAGCTTCTGGCTGGAAAACGTTGTTCATTTCTGGAGGAAGAAAAGACAAAATCTCAAAAGGTGACATTGCCGGACTATTCATGAAACAAGGAAAACTCAACAAAGATGAATTGGGAATGATAGAATTGAAGAGCGATTGCGCTTTTGTCGCTGTCAAAGCAACGAAAGTCAAAGATATCATTCAAAAAACAAACAATACACGCTTAAAAAAGAAAAAAGTGAGAGTTTCACTGATATAATCTAAAAACAAATGAAGAATTTCATAAAATTTACTGCACTTCTGTTTTTAACACTAAACATTGCCTGTCAAAAAAAAGACAAAAAAGCTATTGAAATAAGTGAAGTAGCTCCATGGTGTATACTGGGTTTTGATACAAAAGATAGAACTCCAGCACAAAGAATAGCATTGTTACAAGAATTGGGATTAAAAAAATATGGTTTCAACAAAGGCAAAGGCGATTTGACGACAATGAAAAAGGAATTCAAGCTTGCGGAAGAAAACAATATAGAAATCACCTCTGTATTTCTATGGCTTAATGCAAAAAGAGACAGTATTGGGAAACTGAGTCCTGCCAATCAAGAGCTATTACAAAATCTAAGCGAAGTGAATCAAAAACCTGTGGTTTGGGTAAGTTTTAGTGATAACTTTTTTAAAAACTTATCGGATGAAGAATCTATAAAACGATCTGTTGAAATGATTCGATTTGTAAAACAAAAAGCTGACAAAATTGGTTGTAAACTGGCATTGTACAATCATCATGGATGGTTTGGAAACCCATACAATCAGCTTAAAATATTAGAAAAATTAAAAGATGAATCGCTCACCATAGTGTACAATTTTCATCATGCGCATGAATATGTTGATGAATTTCAAGACATTGTTAAAAAGATAAAACCTTACTTATCATTTGTAAATCTAAACGGTGTAAAAAAAGAAGGACCGCAAATTCTAAGTATTGGCGAAGGTGATCATGAACTCAAAATGATCAACACATTAATCGAAGAAGGGTACACGGGTCCTTGGGGCATTTTGGGACACATAAAAACGGAAGATGTAAAAGTCGTTCTAGAAAGAAACATCGCAGGATTAAAAAAAATAAACGCCAAATTGAGCAAAAACTAACATTCTACACATAAAATACACATATAACTTCAGTTTTTAATAGAAGTTTTTTCTGTTTAAAAAAGAAATAAGAGTTTAAATTTCTTAAGATCTAACGGAACATTCTTTACATATATTTAAGTTTTTACAGCTACTTTTCAGCACATTGTTGACAGTTCATAAACCGTCAGTTCCAACCTTTTTTTCTGCGAATATTTCTTCATTATTTTGAATCATTATTAACCACAAAACATAGTATAGATGAAAAAAACGAATCTAAATTCGCTAAAACTGAACAAAAAATCAATCTCTAATTTAAACCAACGAAACCTTAAAGGAGGTGGAAATACTCTGGGTGGTGGTGCTTGTCCTTTATTGCCTCCAATTGATAATCCTGCGCCAGACCCAATTGACGATTATCCAGATCCAGATCCAATCTTTTCTATTATCGAAGTATGTTAATATTGACTGCCTAAAATATGATTACATAAACGGACTTAAGTGCAGTCGTGGTCGGAATTTTTTCTAGCCATGACTGACTTCGGTTCGTTTTTTGTGTTTAGTGTAATATGTATTTTTGGAAATTACTATCTTACAAAAAATCATTTGACATGAAACGCACCTTTCAATTTTTATGCATGCTGATCGTAAGTTCAGTGTGTATTTCTGCTGCATCATTACCACCACAACAAGATGATTGTACATTTGAAGGCAAAAAACTCTTCGGAAAAATTCGTTTTGTAGAAAATAGGAGTGATGCTGATGTCAAAATTAAAATCGTAACTAATTTTCCAGATATTAAAGTAAAACTTGTGGAAAGCTTTGCTGACGACTGTGGTGAATGGCAAGTAGTAGAATATGGTGAAGACCTAAAAGTATATGTCGCAGAGAATTTTGCCGACATCAAAGTGAAATTTGTTACAAGTTTTCCCGGAATGGATTGATTTATTTTTATATTTGAGTATCAACCGAACATTATGAAAAAATACCGATTCCTAGTACTTGCATTTTTAATCACCATCAGTTTTACCAATTGTGAAGATGATGAACTGACAGAAACAACAACTGAAAACCCAGATGTTGGTCAGAATCCTGATCCAGCTCCAACAACGTTCAATTATGATTTTGGAAATGATGTCAGTCGAAACTTTATCGGACGCATTATCAATGAAAATAAGCAACCCTTAGCGCATGCATCTATTACAATTGGAAGTGCAACTACACAAACCGATATCAACGGTATGTTTGTCATGGAAAATGTAACCGTAAAAGAAAATTTCGCCTACATAAAAGCGTCACTGTCTGGATATTTTAATGGATCTAGGTCTGTCATACCGATTGATGGAGAAAATCGTGTAGACATTATGCTAAAAGAAAAATTCAGTGTAGTTAAAGAGTCTGGAGCGCCTTTTACCTTGCAAGATGGCTTTTCAATTATAGAATTTAGCGGAGACTTTGTAAAAGAAGATGGAACTCCGTATTCAGGAACAGTAACTATTGCCTTTAATTACTTAAGTCCATCAGATGAAAATCTGAACGATCTCATGCCAGGGATGTTATTGGGACAAGATACAGAAGGTGAAGCCAATATTCTAGAAACGTATGGTATGCTAACCGCAGAATTAACTGGTAGTAACAATGAAAAATTACAAATTGCTTCTGATTCAGAACTGAAATTCCCAATTGCATACGATCAACTAAACTCTGCACCAAGCACGATTCCACTTTGGTATTTTGATGAAGAAAATGGCTATTGGGTTCAAGATGGTGAAGCAACTAGAGTAGAAGATCAGTATGTTGGAACTGTTTCGCATTTTACACCTTGGAATGTAGATGTTCCATTACCAATGGCAAAAATAGATCTTACCATACTCAATCAAAACAATGTAAGTTTATTAGGAATAGATGTTCATGCGTATTCACCAGCAGAATATTTTCCAAGAAGATTTACCACCAATAAAGATGGTAAAATATGTGGTTTTGTACCTGCAAATCAACCTATTACATTAGAAGTTATAGGTCTTTGTGGAGAAGCATTATCTTCTGTAAATATTGGTCCTTTTGTCGAAAACTCCACCAATGTGATTCCTCCAATTATCATTACAGAAATGATGGCTACCATAGTAGAAGTTACGGGAACACTCCAACAATGTGATAACTCAAACGTAACCAATGGATATGTAATATTTGATAATAGTGAGCAAGAACCAGTATTCTACTCAGTTACCAATGGAAACTTTGATTTCAATACATTTATTTGCAATGGAGCAACTACGTTTACTTTAGAAGGTTTTGATTATGATAATTCGCAAAGCACTGGCGAAAATACCTATACTTTTACACCTCCAACAACAGATGTTGGAAATTTAATGACCTGTAATGATGTGGATGAGTATGTAATTTACACGCTTTTTCAAACCGATGGTTCAATTACTACGATTAAATCTGCATATGCGCCTTTTGAAGTAACTATAGAACCAAATAGACTCTTCATAGAAAAGAACGATTTAGACTTTATTATGGATTTTAACCCTTCGGATGGAGAACAATTTTCAGATATAGGAACCTATGAAATTGATACTGATTTTTACTTTAGACATAATATAGGTCAACCTCCGTATGTAGAGTGGAGAGCGTTTATTGGATACCCTTTTGTGGTTATTACGAATGAGATGACCATAAATATTCTCGAATTTGGTGAGGTTGGTGAATATATCACTTTTACATTTGAAGGCGAACATGTGAATATATACGATCAGGAATTTGGGTTTGGGCAAACTGTCACCAATGGAACTGTTCGTGTACGAAGAGATCAATAAATAAAGAACACAAGTGCCAACGCTAATTGTAGCGTTCTTTTTCAACAGATTCTTGCTGTGCTAGCTTTTTCTTAAAATAGCGATTAATGAATGGTTGTGCGATAAAAATCAGTACAAAAGTAAATCGTGATGGCATTGGAATAATAAACGCCAAAAAACCAGACAAAACCCACACAAAAGTACTGTTCAAAGCACGCATTTTTTCCCATTGTCCCATAAGTGGTGTCAAGTCATCTTCATGTCTTGTTATGTACCGAATCATTAAAAAATTAAAGAGTCCTATAGCTGACAAATTAAAACAATAAAAAGCAAAAGGTGCTTCTGCATTAAACCCTTTTACGTATAATCCTGTCGAAAATGGTAACAACACGATAAAAAGTAATAGAAAAATATTCAACCATAACAGCGTATAACTAACTTCTTTTACATAGCGCATCACACGCATGTGTGCAATCCAATACAAAGCAGTTACGAGAAAACTTACGAGCAATCCAATAAAACTTGGAATTCTATTACTCAAAATAGTGCTTAAATGCTGCTGTGTAGCTTCTTGAGAATTGGGGATGGCAACTTCCAACACTAACAACGTCATCGCAATAGAAAATACAGCGTCGCTAAAACTAACTACTCTCGATTTTTCAAACTTTATGGGTTCCATACAATACGATTTTCTCAAATATAAGACTAATATAAAGACTAAAAAAACAACATATTTCACAGTAAAAAAATCTTTTCTAGTATATTTGTTCTACCATGAAAAGTATCAGTTTCATACTCGGTTTTCTTATTTTAGCCTTGGCGTTAAAACCATGCGCAGATGGCGTATGCGCAGATGATGAAAATGCTACAGAAATCTGTTTGGACGATTCGCAACATGACAACGATACGCATGAAGATTCTTGTGCAATGCTTTGCGTATGCAATTGCTGCGGCGTCTTAGTTGTACATCAAGTGCCAGAAACATGTAAATTACACTCAAAAATCAACATTTCTACACAAATACTCACACATTTTGAATCGCATTACCGATTCGACATGCTTTTCTCAATATGGCAGCCGCCGCAGTTTATAAGTTAACGTACATACGCAAACTGTAGAAATAGAAACTACAGTTGTTCTCTCTAAAAAATGATCAGTCTTATAGATTTCGATCACAACACTTATAAACAAAAAACTATGCAACTACAAAAATGGAGCATCTTGCTACTCTGCATGTGGTGCGGACTCATAAACGCACAAAATGATAGTACGATCAAAGTATTTTCAGAACATGAAAAAGAAGCCTTATTAGGCGCAAATGTACTATTTGAAGATTTAGGAAAAGGCGCGATTACTGATGTAGAAGGAATTGCGCGCTTTACAGAAATTCCGAATGGTTCACACAAACTCATGATTTCTTTTCTTGGTTTTAAAACGATCGAAACTACAATTACGTTGCCAAATACGTCCAATGAATTTATCTTTTATATGGAAGAAGTCAAAGACGAACTCAATGTCGTTACAATTGAAGCCACACGTAGCACACGAGACATTCGTAGAATTCCAACACGAATTGAAGTCATTGGCGGCGAAGAACTCTTTGAAAAAAACATGATGAATCCGACCAATATTTCTATGGTATTACGCGAAAGTACAGGAATTCAAATGCAGCAAACGTCGCTGAGCAGTGGAAATCAAAACATACGAATTCAAGGATTGGACGGTCGCTATACGCAGCTTTTACGTGACGGTTTTCCACTATTTGGTGGATTCTCGAGCGGATTGAGCATAATGCAAATTCCACCATTAGACTTAAAACAATTTGAAATCATCAAAGGAAGTGCTTCTACCTTATATGGAGGTGGCGCCATTGCCGGTTTGGTGAATTTAGTCTCAAAATCACCTGACTTCGAACCAGATTTGGATATAATGTTTACACAAACCAGCGCTTGGGGAAGCACGTTAAACGCCTTTTACAGCAAGCGAAACGACAAATATGGTGTGAGTTTATATGCTTCTGGAAACTACCAACAAGTATTTGATCCGGAAGATGACGGATTTAGCAACTTGCCAGAAACGACTTCCATCACATTCAATCCGAAATTCTATTACTATCCTTCAGATGATACTACATTTTGGATTGGACTTAACGGAACGTATGACGATCGAATAGGAGGCGACGTGGAAAAGATTGAAAATGGTCAAAACGGCATTCATCAATATACAGAAGAAAACATTTCTAAACGATTGAGTTCGCAAGCGGTGTACACCACAAAGTTAGATTCTACGCGTGTTTTCACGATAAAAAATAGCTTTTCATACTTTGATCGTGAGTTGAATGTGCCAAATATGCAATTCAAAGGAAGTCAATTAAACTCTTTCAGTGAAGTCACCATACAACACAATTATGATAAAAATGATTGGACGCTTGGCGCGAATTTATACACGACAAGTTTTGACGAAGATAATAGTGCTGCGTTGCAACGCGATCAAGACGATGTAACCTTTGGCGCTTTTGTAAACTCTAACTTTGATCTTTCTGACAACTGGATTCTTGAAACAGGGTTACGAACCGATTTTGCCAGAGGTTGGGGAATATTTGTGTTGCCACGAATTTCTGTACTCTATAAAAATGATAACGGATTTTCGAGTCGTTTTGGTGGCGGATTAGGCTATAAAACACCCGATTTATTTACGGAAGAAGCAGAATTTATAAACTTTGAAAACATACTAAAAATTGACGAAGATTTCTTAAAAGCAGAACGTTCATACGGTTTGAATCTTGATTTTAATTACAAAACAAAAATTTTCAATGAAACAGTTGGTTTCGCTATCAACCAATTATTCTATATGACGGCGATTGATAATGGTTTGTTATTAAACTTGAATGATGATAATTTCTTTCAATATGAAAATGCAGACGGATTGATTTTAACGCAAGGCGCGGAGACGAATATTAAATTCTCGTACGATCATTTCAAATGGTTCGTTAACTATGCGTTGATTGATACCAAACTTCGGTACTTACCAGGAAATCCACAAAAACCATTAACCGCAAAACACAATGCAGGAAGCGTGCTCATGTACGAAACTAGCAAATGGCGTTTAGGTTACGAAACCTATTACACAGGTTCGCAAGTACTGTCAAACGGTACAAAAACTACGGATTTCATTACGATGGGATTTTTGGCAATGCGCAACTTTTCTTGGGGAGGAATTTACACCAACTTTGAAAACTTTACCGATCGTAGGCAAAGTCGTTTCACGCCATTGGTATTGCCGCCGCACAGTAATCCAACGTTTCCAGAAATCTACGCGCCAACGGATGGATTTATTTTTAGTGTAGGAATCATTATCAAACCATTCGGAAATCACAGCGAACATCATGATGATCATTAAGTTCCCGCACAAGTGGGAATCCCCTAGACCTGCTTAGACTGACTTAGATTTTTAGATTGTTAGACTTTTAGAAAATATCAAAAACCGTTGTTGTAACTCCAATAACGGTTTTTTTATGCATAAACGTCACACTTCGATTCGTTATTGCTAGGAGTAAAGCGACGTGGCAGTCTGCTTATTGTAGAAGTTCCTTTGTCATTCCTTTCTTTATGCGAAATCTATTTTGCATACTCCAACCGTCAGTTCGATTTCTATGACAAAAGCAAGCGATTATGATTAAAAGGTTAAACTAACTAGTTTCTCTATTTTTTACCACGAATACACGAATTATTTTTCTTGTTACTGTATGTCACTTCGAGTGCCAAATCTGTGTTTTGGTGTATCGAGAACAGCTTTGATTTAAGCACTTTTTACATTTAAAATTTAGCATCTCAACTGCGCTCGATGTGACACCTTTTATATTTTAAGTTTCAAAGCAAAGTAATTCGTGAATTCGTGATAAAAATATAGAAATATAAAACGTCACAGCGAGAAGCAAAGCGACGTGGCAGTCTGTTTATTGTAAAACGTATGTGCTACTTGAAGCAAAAGGTTAAAAAACAAATTAACAAACAGACAAATCAACGAATCAACAAAAAAACAAACAAAAAAATCAATTCACACGCCATGTAAACGTAATCGTCGTACCAACGCCATCTTCAGAGTTAATCTTAATCTTTCCATGGTTTCCAGAAACAATTTTCTTTACAATCGTAAGTCCTATTCCTGTACTTTCAACTTTATCGCTCTCTTCCAATTGGTAGAACATATCGAAAATCTTATGGTGGTATTTATCAGCAATACCAGGTCCGTTATCGCGAATGGTGAACGTAAATTTATTGGAAACTTTTTGGAATCCAATATGAATAATTACTTGCTCTTTATCACAATGTTTGATAGCGTTACTAATCAGGTTTAGAAACACATGTTCTAGTTCAACTTTACTTGTAAGAATTTCTAAATCCTTTTCGGGAATATGAATTTGATACTTCTTTTCAGGATTCAGAATGTCAATAATTTCTCGAAGTAAAGTATTAATCTTGAATGTCTTTTTCGTCTTTTCTCCTTGTGCAACTCTTGAATACTCTAGCAAGCCATTAATAAGTGCATACATTTTAGAAATTCGTCCTTTGAGCGACTCAAAATGTGCTTTGGCATCTTCAGTATCAACCGTAACTTCTATATCTTCTTCAATAAAAGAAACGAGGGAATGCATTGCCACTAACGGCGCTTTTAAATCATGTGATACAATATGATTGAAGCTATCCAATTCTGCATTATAATTTTTTAGTTGGCGCACATTCTCTTTCAATTCTTGATTCATTTTTGAGAGTTGTTCTGACTTTGCCACAATTTCCTGCTGCTGAGCTTGCGCTAGAACTTTAGCTTTTTCGAGTGCGTGAAACGAATTTGCAAAGCGCGTCATGAGCATCATGGAAAGCAATACAAACACAATCATATAGCCAAAATTTACATAAATAATCGCGTTTCCATTCTCACCTAAAAAAATAAAAATATGCGTAATAAAAATAAAGGAAGCCAAAAACATACTGGTCAACATCAAAATAGATTCATGACGCTGACTCGCGATGGCTTTAAAAATAATTACGGACACATACGCCAAATTCAACATCATCAATACCAAAAATGGCAACACCAAGCGGGTAAAGTAGGGCGCAGGTAATACAATTGCCAATCCTGCAAGTGTATAAAAGCCATAAACGATGATCTTTTTATACGTTTTAGGAACAAATTTGATGAAAATCGTATAGAAAAATAAACTAGCAGACAATCCTGCTAAAAACAATGAAATGTATTCAATTTTGGTCAAGAGTACCCAACTCAAAGATTCAAAAATTTCTGCTAAAGGCGCGTACCGATCGCTCACGGACATGTATGCGAGCGACAGACACAAGACGGCGAAATACAAAATAGCACGGTCTTTATTCCAATACAATAAAAAGAAAAGCAAGAAGAAAACGCCAATAAAGCTTAAACTTCCAATATACACCATATCTGCAATGATGCGTTTCGATTTTGTTTGCTGTAGCTGCTGCGTAGCTCCTAAAATCAGTGCTTTGTCAATGCCGCCTTTATGATGATAAAAATTGGCTACTTGAATAATAATTTCAAAACGTGTGCTTTCTGTGCTTAACGGAATGATTTGCTTGAAACGTCTGTGCAGCGTTGTTTCTTGAGTTTTTCCAACTTTTCCAATCTCGGATACCAATTTGCCATTAATCCAAGTTTTGGACGCGGCGTAAATAGACGGAATGTACAACGAAACATGCGAACGTTCTTTGGGAAGTTCCACAATTTTTCGATACGTAGCATAACCAAAAGCGGGAAGTTTTTCAATTGTTGAAGTTGAAAAATTCGTCCAATTATCTAAGGAAACCAATTCAAAAGTTGTCGTTGACGGGAAATTTTCAGGAGTCAGTAGTTCATTCCAATAAAATTCCCATTCGTCTTCCAACAGTAGTTCTAAACTTGCATCTGTTTGATATTGAGACTGTCCAAAGCAAAAACTAAATTGTGCAACGAATACGAACACGCTTAAACAGCATACAAATTTTGTATAATGTTTGCGCAACAACGAATCAGGTATTGAGTAATTTGGTCGTAACATGTTCATATTCGGGACACACAAAATAGGCAATAAATATGACTTATGGAAATTATAGCAAAGTCATCTATTGTTTGTTTTAGTTGCCCAACCACGAACTTGTTTGTTCTACTTTAAAATAAGGATTACTTTCAAATAAATGTTTTAAAATAGGAACATGATCGGCGCCAATAAGTAAGAAAATAGCATCTTCGTCAAAACTTAATTGATTGATTATTTTGGTGTAAATCATGATGTTTCTTCTATACCAATCGGCCGTAATTTGTGCACCAATCAACGTATCATCGTCGTCATAATTGTAATATTCTTTACTACCAATCAGCGGGTCATTCGCAATATAACTCGCATGTGAAGTTTGCATCACAATATCACTATTTATCCATTTCATATAATTTAGTAGTGAACTATTTTTTTGGATCGAATCTTCATCAACCCGATCATCTTCACGAATTGCAGTACCTTTCGCAGTAGCTTCAATATAGCCCATTTGATTGTTTTCTGTAGCATATTTTCTTGCTGCTCCAAAATAACGTCCAAACATACCAGGGTGATCGCATTGATAAATTTTTGGATGTTGTAAGGTTTTGGCAACTCGAAATCCAATTTGAAACAATTCGTTTCTATACGGCAACACATCCGTTTTTACATAGGCTTGAAATAAACTATCGTATTTATTTCTAAATTCATATTCGGGTTGTCGTTCTACAAACACTTTATCAGGGTGATTGTTTACAACAATATCGCAGATTTCTTGAATACTTTGTTGATGTTTTGCATCCAACACATTGTACGTACTGTCCATTTGCGCAAAATGAAACGAGCCTAAGAGATAGACTTTTATCTTGTCCGATTGTTTTGTGGATGTTTTCTTAGCAGTTGTTTCGCAACCGATACAAGCGCAGATAATTACTAAAATAAGCAGTGATTTTTTCATGAGAATGATGTGTAAGGTTATTTTTTATGATTTAAAAGTTTAGGTAGCTAATTTTTGTTTGATTTAAAGTCTGCGTTGTTCATCTTGCAAATCAATGGCTTTGACACGCTTCTTTTTACCAGAACCAAAATTGTAAGTAAGCGAAAGCGTGAATTTTCGTGTTTCCCACCGATTGGTCCAGTCGGTTCGTACGTTATCTTGAATGGTTAAACTTCGCCAACGATTGGTTCTAAAAATATTGTCAGCACGGACTAACAAGCGCAATTTTTCTTTAAAAAAGAACTTCTTCACACGAAACGACATGTCATACGAAGGTTTTGATTCCGTATTTCCATTACGGCCAGCACCTGCATAAAAACTGTTCCAATACAGCGTCCAGTCATTTTTTAGACTAAAGGTTTGATCAATACTTGTATACCAATTCGTTCCCGTTTCGTCATAGCTAAAATTCGGAATCTCGGAGCGTGCGTGATTGTATGAGAAATCGCCATAAAAATCTACATTCCAAAAGGTTAGCGGAACAAGAGTTGTATTCAACGAAATTCCCACATCTTCCGAATTGGCAATATTATCTTGAAACATGCTGGTAATCTGAGTTGCTTCATCATAATCCATCACATTATCCATCATATTATTGGTAAAACCTGCGTAGATTGATACTGAAGTTGCACGCTTATACACCCAAGTAAAATCGAGCGAATGCGTAAATTGTGGATCTAAATTCGGATTCCCAACACGAATGTTATACGTATCTACATATTCAAAAAACGGATTCAAATACAAATACCGCGGACGCTGAATACGTCTGCTATACGAGAATTTAAACTGATTGTGATCTAAATTATGATTCACACTAAACGATGGAAATAATGAAACATAGTCTCCCGTATTTGACGACATCGAAGTAATGGAAGTCGCGTCATAATCTATATATTCCGCGCGCAAACCTGCTTGAAAACTCCAGTTTTTATGATTGTAATTCATAATGCCGTACAAAGCAGCAATGGATTCTTTGTATTCCAATTCGTTGCTACGATTCGTATCTAGTTCAAAACTGGTATTCGTTGTGCGTTCAAATAACATATTGTTGTACTGATTGGACACATAACTAAACTTTGCACCAGTTTCCAGCGTAAATCCTTTATGTAATTGCTTCATAAAATCAATTCGCGAGCTCAGAATATTGTATTTCGTAGGATTGTCGTTTCTAATAATCTCTGGATTTCGATACTGCTGATTGTCCGCTACATTAAAATAAGCATTCGTCGTTATTTGATCTTCGGTATTGTGATAGCTTGCAAAATTTACTTGCGCATCCAATTTGGTATCCAAACTGTCGGACGCATAACTGTAATACACATTTCCTGTGATGCGCTTATTATTTTCATCGAGTGTCGTGTTTAACAACGTAAAACGCTCATAATTTCCATTATAAAACTCGTTTGTGCGTCCTACTGTTTCTTCATTACTGTTATAAATGTTGAAATTCCACGACGTTCCCATGCTTTCATTTTTTGAAATTGTGTATGAAACGCCAAGCTTTGACGTCAGACTTGTAGAAGTAGGAAACCAATCGTTAAACTGATCCAACACGGTTTCTAAATTTGGTTCTTCAATGCTTTGCACAACATTTCTATGATTTACCGATTCGTTATAGCTGTAATACAAACCAGCATTCAAATTCCACTTTTCTGTCTGATTGAATAGATTCAGTCCATAACTATTTTTAATAAACTCCGCATACCCAACAGCACCATATACATTTCCTGTAAAACCAAGATATACGGGTTTTTTAAGGCGAATATTTAAAATTCCACCAGTACCAGCTGCATCGTATTTTGCAGAAGGATTCGCTATAATTTCTACCGCTTTGATATTATCGCCCGCCAAGGTTTTTAAGTATTGTTTTAACGCATCACCCGATAGGAGAGAAGGTTTGCCATCAATCAATATTTGGAGGTTTCCATCACCGCGAAACAGTATATTTTCATCTTTATCCAAACGCATGCCTGGCAACCTGCTTAAGGTTTCCAAACCGTCATTTCCTGCACCAAGTCCTGATTTGTCAATATCGACAATCATTTTATCACCAATCATTTGAATGAGTCTTTTCTTTTTCAGAATTACAACAGCATCTAATTCTGATATATCAACTTTCAAAGAAATATTCAAGGTTTTCTCTGTAGAAATACCGCTGAATATTTCACTTTTAAAAGTTACATAACCAAGCGTTTCTACCTTTACATAAAAAGGCACAGTATTGAAACGAATGCTATAATTTCCATTGTCGTCACTATAGGCATAACCGAGTAAGCGATCTGCGGAAGCGTCAAAAACAGTAATAGCCGCCAGCGACAACTTTTTATTGGTATCCTTGGCGGAAATGCTTCCTTTGAGTGTGATTTCTTGCGAAAGCAGTAGTGAAGCGAAAAGCAATGTGAGAATGGTAATAAATTGTTTCATGTTTGTTGATGATTTAGAACAAAACTAGGCGTGAAGAGCAGTGTAAAAGGAGAAATAATAGCATCGCAGCAAAAGTCATGACAAACTCCAAAAACAATTCCACCAGTATTTTCGTCCGCTATTTTTTGGGTTTGATATAAAAAAGAAGTCGGTTGATCCTAAAAGTGCTGCAAAATTGAAGAAAACAGATACATTTGTGACATGAATATTAAAAAGCATTGGAAATATCATATCAGCATCGGAATCGTGTTGGTGTTGCTAGAATGGCTCGAAGATTATGCGCTTGGTGGCACAGAAAGTTTTCTGAGAAATTTTGACCAAAAGTATATTTGGTTGGTGCTTACGTTTTATATGTGTTCGGTAGCGATTTACTTTTTGAATTTCTTTGTGATTTCTCCAAAATTGCTATCAATAAAACGCTTGATTCCTTTTGTAGTAGTGGTTTTTGGGATGATTTTACTCTTTGCAGGAATGCGCTATCTTTTTCAAGAAATCATATTATTTGAACTTACAGGTGAGCACAATTACCATCCAAATTCCCGCAGATTCTTGTATTATACGTTTGACAATTCGTATTACGCAATCAAGCCAATTTTATACAGTACCCTTGTGTTTTTAGTATTAAAATATAATGAAAATAAAGACAAAATTTTTCAGCTAAAGCTAGAACACAATCAAGGGGAAATCAGTTTTTTAAAATCACAGATAAGTCCGCATTTTTTATTCAATACGTTGAATACGTTCTACAGCGAATTAATTGACAAACAACCAAATACAGCCAAAGACATTCACCGTTTATCGGAATTATTGCGTTATGTAACCTATGAATCTACACAGGATTTTATGCCGTTGGCAAACGAATTGAAGTTTATAGAAGATTATATGTATTTTTATAAAATTCGCTATGAAGATCAGTTATTTGTCAATTTTTCTGTGGATGGAGAAATAGGCGAGAAGCTTGTCCCATCCTTAGTGCTAATTCACTTTGTGGAAAACCTGTTCAAACACGGCATTGTCAATGATGAGAAGCATCCTGCCAGCATTAAAGTTCAAATTTCGGATGATTTTTTAATCGTACAAACTCAAAACAAAGTAGTATATTCAGACAAATATATGGACGCAGGTGTGGGCGCTGAAAATGTGCAAAAACGTTTAAAAGCTATGTTTAATGATCAATTTGAAGTGCACTATACACACCAAAACGAACACTTTGAAGCGTATTTAAAATTGCCACTATGAGTACAACCTTACGATGTATAATTGTCGATGACGAACCGCCAGCAATCCGCTTGTTGGAAAAGTATGTGGCAAAAGTATCGTTTTTAGAACTGGTCACTTCCACGACAAAACCCTTGGAAGCGTTGCAAATTCTTGAAAAAGAACCAATTGATTTGGTGTTTTTAGACATTCAAATGCCAGAGTTGTCGGGAATTCAGTTGTCGAAAATCATTCACAACAAAACCAGCATCATCTTTACAACGGCGTATCCACAATTTGCGTTGGAAAGCTATGAACTCGCTGCGGTAGATTATTTACTAAAACCCTTTGAATTTGATCGTTTCTACAAAGCAGTCCTTAAACTCAACGCGCCAAAAACCATTGAAACCACCACCATTTCAGACGATTTCTTATTCGTGAAAACTAATGGAAAAAACAACTTTGAAAAAATATATAGTAAAGACATTCAATACATTGAAGGTTTAAAAAACTATGTTGCTATTCACTTGGTGGACAAGCAAATCATTACCTACAACACCTTAAAAAACATTGAAGAATGCTTGCCAACTTCCATGTTTATCAAAACACACAAATCCTACATCATTTCCTTGGCACACATTACCAAAACCGATTCCAATTCCGTCTACATTCAAGATGCTAACATTCCTATTGGCGATACGTATAGAAAGGCGTTCTTTGATAAAATTCAGGAAAAGAAACTTTAGATTTTTACATACTTATTTTGTTATTCACACTTTTATACTGCTTGTTCATTTTCAGTACAAAAGCAATATACATGTTACTTTACGTGTATTTAGTTGCAAAAGTCACTTTTAAAAATTACAACTAGAGGCTGTCGTAAAAGTTACAGTCTCGTCAAACCGAACTCTTCTGCTGAACTTGATTCAGTATGTTTCGGTTTCTCCTAACAGTTGAAAATCAGCTTTATGAGATTTTGGATCAAGTCCAGAATGACGTGTTTTTAGAACTTTTAAGACAGCTTTTTTTTATCAAAACAGCTATTATTCTAAAAATCTAAAAGCGTCAGCGATCTAAAAGGCAAAGCCGTATCTAACAACAAAAGCGATTCTAACCATAAAAAATTACGTAAAAATGCCTGTTGCTCATCTGTAACCAGTTCGTTAACTTTGAAAGGATCAGTTGTACAACTGATTTCTAACCTCAAAACCAAAACAAATGAGTTATTTATCATTTCGCCCTGGAAAGCAATCTAACAAGAAGCAATCGACCAGAATGGGCAAAAAAAAGGAAAGAACTGTTCGTAAAGCTTTTTCTGATTGGATCATTCAAAATTACGGAGACGATTATAAAGAAACCTTACGCGCACAACGTTCCGATGATGGGAACATCGGATTACTGAAAGAACAAATCATTGAAGTAAAAGACGACGCTGAAAAAAAGCCCTTAGTGGGAATTATTGGTGGCGGATTCGCGGGAATGTATGCCGGATTGATTCTACAATCACTCGATATTGAGTTTGAAATCTTTGAAGCATCCGATCGTGTTGGTGGACGAATTGACACTTGGTATTCTACAGAATACGATGCCGATAGTCAAGAAAACAAAGGATTATATGGAGAAGTTGGCGGCATGCGTGTTCCACAATTTTCAGAAGATATGTTGCCCGTACAGCATTTGGCATTATCGTTAAATTATGTATTGGAACGCAACGGATTAACGGATAAAATGCTGCGTTGGCGAAAATTCTATTACAATTCAGACTATCAACGTCTGCGCTACAATGACATGAAAAATCCGATCATTGCAAAAAATGCGAGTCTTAATTCGTTAAACTTTGGAAAAACTCAAGGAGGCGATATACCAGAAGTTTGGGTAACGCCCAAAACGGACGAAGATGGCAATGAATATTTACCCATCAATGTGATTTTAGATAAAGTAAACGATCCTTTTTTAACGGCGATTGACAAATCGTTTGAAACTGGATTTGCCAAATTGATGCGTTATGATAACTATTCGATGTGGGCATATTTAACGAATGTTTTTACGCTTGCCGATTTAGAAGAATATTATGATCCAAAAATGGGCGCACCGTGTGAAAACTTATCGTACAATGTGGCGAGTTACTTAGAAACCTTAAACGTAGGCACAGGCATGTACAGTGTTTCTTTTGTGGAAATGGTCATTGCGGTGTATGATTGGGATGGAAGTAAAAATTCGTACGATCCGTCAGATCCAAATATCTATATGATTACGATGGACAAAGGAATGCAACACTTTCCAGATGCTTGTAAAGCCGTTTTAAATCTTCAAAAAGGAATTACAGCTGACGATGGACATTTGGCACAAGTGTTAATCGGGATGGAAAAAGGAGCCAATAATGAATATGGATATTCGCCACCAAACCTCACCAAAGACGCAGAACCACCAACTTCTGTGCCACCAGCAGACCCTAAAGGACAAGCAAATACAAAATTAGATCCTTCTGTCGCAAAAGAGCGTGTTTTTATGAATCATAGGGTGACAACGGCTCGATATGACGAAAAATTATATGATAACAATGGCGGTATACGCTTATCCATCCTAAATGATAAAAACGAAACTATTGAACGAGAATATGCTTATGTGATTAGTACATTACCAAATGGCGCGTATTTAAACGGTCAGAAGCATAAAAACTTCTTTGATGGTTTATCTTTCTCAAAATCAAGAGCATTGCGGGAGTGTAACTATATGCCATCATTCAAAGCGTTTATAACATTCAATACACAATTCTGGAAAGATATCGGAGAACGTCAATACGAAACTGGTTTGGGTGTTTCTGCCAGTGACAGACCTAACAGACAAATTGTATATCCATCGTACGGATACGATGCGCAAAAAGGAGTCTTGCAAATTTATTGCTGGGCGCAAGATGCAGAGCGTATGGGCGCATTGTCCGATGAAGATCGTGTAAACGAATGTTTGAAAGGAATTCAGTTTATGTATCCTGAAGTTGACATTTACAAACATTTTGCAGGTTATAATGATGGTGTAACCACAAAAACATGGTTTTGGGATCAACATGCAGGCGGCGGTGCATTTGCACTATTCAATCCTGGGCAATTCAAAAATTTATATCCAACATTACTCACTCCTGAATTTAAAGGAACACTCAACCTAGCAGGAGAATGTTGTTCTGTACATCACGGTTGGATTGTTGGTGCGTTGGATTCTGCCTATAATGCTGTGAATAACATTCTAGAAAAAATGAACGCGACAAAACATATTTCAAAAATGGAGGCAACTTGGGGTGTACTGACTGCACCAGATATTGCCATAAAATAGAAATAGATTGCTATAAAACTCTCTAAGTCACATACGAACAACCTGTAATTACCCAAAAGGAAAGTGTATTGAATGCTTTCCTTTTGATTTTTATATAACTAAAAATGAGTATATTTGAGAGACTTCCCCAAGAATAAGATAACCTCACAGTACAATAACTAACAATAACTAACCATATACACCTATTATGACAAAAGACTTTATTCCATTAAAAAGCATCGGACTGTGTTTCAGTGGCGGCGGTTATCGCGCCACGTTCTTTTCGCTTGGTGTTGTTTCGTATCTTCATAAAATACAATATCAAGGGCGTCCGCTGGTTGATAATGTAGAAGCGGTAAGTACCGTAAGTGGCGGAACACTATTTGGTGTTGCGTATTCCAAAGCAGTACAAGATCCTAATTTTCAGTTTGAAGAATTCTTCCAAAAATTCTATGCAAACTTTGACCCTGATAAAGACAAACTTTTACAAACAGCGATTGCAAAACTAAGTAACGATCAAGTTTGGAAAGATCATCCACATAAAAAACGCTCGCTAATCAACGCTTTTGCTTTGACGTATGCTGATATGGACATTTATCAAGGTGATTTTGGACTTTTCGCAAAACCGACAGCTCCCAATCTAAAATATGTATGTTTTAACGCCACTGATTTTTCTTTTGGACTCGTATTTCGCTTTCAAAACACAGGGAAGTTTGGAAACAATCCACTTGGGAAATCAGAAGTCACTAAAATAAAAAACGACATACAACTTGCTGATATTGTAGCGTCTTCATCTTGTTTCCCATTAGGTTTTGAACCGTTGGTGTTTCCCGATGATTACATAAGCGATCAAGAAAGCAGCGAATACAAATCAGTTAAAAACTTAGAGCTATTCACAGATGGCGTTGGAATTATGGATGGCGGAATTGCAGACAATCAAGGAATTGGAAGCATGTTGCGCATCAGCGAACGTAGAAAAGACGAAAACGATCCTAAAAAGAAACGTGAGTTAGACTTAATCATTGTTAGCGATGTAGCAAGCTATAAAATGACGCCATGGCAACCCGAACCGAAAGCTATTTATGAAGGAGACAATTTAAAGACGAAAACCTCAAAAATACTTAGCTACTTTGGTGTAAAACCGCTCTATTGGATTACTTTACTCGTTGGAGTTTTACTAATTGTGTTGAATTCTTTTGAGATTATCAAAGGACAATCGTGGCCAGCGTTATACATCATTGGCGGAATCATTACTGGAGTTGGTATTTTACTCACCATTTTCGGCATTGTAGCTGGCACTGTAAAAAGCTTTGCTGTCAATTGGGTTTCGTCTATGTTTCGAAAAAATGTACCAAAACCTTTGGTTGATGATGTATTAACTTTCAGAAAACTACGTTTAGATTTGGTACAACGCATGCTTACAGAACGCATCAGTACTACTGTTGTGATGGTAAATGATATCTTCTTAAAGCAAATACGACGCTTAAATTATAAGTTCTTATACTTCAAAAAAGGACGCGAATTCAGATCGGTTACATCTACAGTATATCAATTAAATGGTGCTAAAACGGTTTACGGAAGACAGCCGTTTAACAAAGCCATTACGACCAAACCATCTACATTATTAGAAAATGTAGCATTAACAGCTTCTGAAACACCCACAACACTTTGGTGGGACAAAACAGATATTGCCAAAGGACGTATGGATACACTCATCGCGTGTGGACAATTTACAACCTGTTATACATTGATGGATTATATCATCAAACTAAAGAAAAAGAATGATGAAAATAAAGAGAAGAATAAGAAGGATGATAAAGATATTGAACTTTCTGAAGCAGCACTAAAAGATATGGACGCACTCTACGAAGCATTAGAAGCGGATTGGAAAAAATTCAATAAAAATCCAATGTTTCATGTAGAAACATTAAAAAAATAACCAACCAAACAATTCATACATGAAAGGCGTTTTTAACAAAAAGCGCCTTTTTTCTTAAAGAACTTTTAAAAAAACCTCGAAAATAATATAGAATCTTCATTTTTGTAAGTTAATACCTTAAACCTTCTAAGGTAAAACTAATTAAATCCACTGTTTGATTTTTTAAATTTGTTACAATTGATAGTTTTAATAGCTACAAACATGTGTTTGAACGATAAAAATAAACAGTTAAACGATGTTTTTGGTTTGATCGACTAATTAGCTTAGAGATCACTTTAAATGAAACTAGCTTTATAAACTCATTACCAATAGCCCTCGAAATACGCATTTTGCCCTAAATGTAGATTTCAAAAAAACAAAACAGTTTTAAGCGATTATTTGCCCCAAAAAATAATCAATTGAACTTAATCTAATTACTAAAAACTATGAAAAAAACGTTACACCTTATGGTGTTATGTTTGCTTGCATCGTATGTTCAAGCACAAACGCCAGGCGTATCTACCTATTACCAACAAACTGCGGGTGATACTCGAAACTACATTGAGTACATTCCAGGAAACTTACCAATCATTATTTCAGCACCACATGGTGGAATACAACAATCGGGACAAACGATTGGCGGTGTATTTTATCCAGATAATGATGGTACGCTGCCAGACAGGACTTGCGGAACCAATGAAAGAGATGACAATACGGACATTTTGGTACGTGAAATTCAAAAAGAAATCTTTGAACTCACAGGTTGTTATGCGCATGTAATCATTAACAACTTACACAGATCAAAACTAGATCCAAATAGAGATCTTAATGAAGCTACTTGCGGCAACGCAAATGCAGCCGATCATTGGAATGCCTTTCATGGTTACATTGATCAAGCGAGTGCTTCGGTAGAAGCCAACTGGGGAAAAGGATTGTACATTGATTTACACGGTCAGAGTCATTCTGTGCCTCGAATTGAAGCTGGATATAATATCACTTCCGCAGAATTGAACAATGGCAACCTAAATGCTGCAAACATCATCAATAAGTCTACAATTAGAAACTTGGTGAGCAACAATTTAAACAATCTCACACATGAAGAACTCATCCGAGGAAATAGCAGTTTAGGAGAAATGTTTCAAGATGCTTCAGGTACGTTCTATGCAAGTTTAGGATATCCGGGTTGCGGAAGTACTAGCGGATACAGAACAGTCCCAAGTGCAACCAACAATGGTGGCGGTACATGTGATGATACACGACCAAATGGAAACGCATATTTTGATGGAGATTTTTACAACAATCGTCGCCACGGATCAGGAAACGGAACGAGCAATGGAGTAGGAGGAGCTGGAAATATTGACGGCATCATGACGGAAGTCAACCGACGTGTCCGCGATTTAGGAACCTACAACGGCCAAGTATACGATTCACGTCCACAAACATTAGTACCTTTCGCAAAAGACTATGCGGCGGTCGTACTAAACTTTATCAATACACATTACAACAACTACGCAAGTTTTGCCTATACAGCAAATACTTATGCTATCGACGGACCAAATCCGTCACCGCTCATTACAGGTATTTCCAACGGAATATTTACCGCTTCAACGGGCATGGTTATCAATGCTGCTACTGGAGAAATTGATGTAGCAAACTCAACACCTGGCGATTACACAATTACATATACAGCTGGAACGTGTGGTTACTTTTCAAGTTCACAAACCATTACAATCGTTACAGGTATTTCACAAGATACAGAAGCTCCAACGGTGCCATCTGGACTCACAGCTATAAATATAACAGAAACAACGACAGACTTACTCTGGTCGCCTTCTACTGACAATGTAGATGTAACAGGCTATAATATATATCAAGATAATGCAATCGTTGCTACAGAAGTAACGAATAGCTATGCCGTTACCAATTTAGCGCCCAATACAAGTTATACATTCAGAATAACTGCCATTGATGCTGCAGGAAACGAATCTGCTTCAAGTAATGAAGTTACCATTACAACCTTACAAAATAGTATTCTCAACTATTGCGATTCACAAAGTACCAACATAAATGACGAATTTATTAGTAGCGTTGTATTCGGTGATATTGACAATGCTTCTGGTGCGCAATTCTATTCAGATTTTACAAATATCTCAACAGAATTAATCAAAGATGAACAATATGCACTAACAGTGACACCAACATGGACAGGAACTGTTTACAACGAATCGTATGCCGCTTGGATTGATTACAATCAAGATGGAGACTTTACAGATGCTGGAGAACGCGTATGGACGCAAGGGAATACGCAGCAAACTCCTGTGAGCACCACCATAACAATTCCAACATCAGTACTGAACGGTACAACTAGAATGCGAATTGCCATGAAATACAATGCTTTACCAACACCTTGCGAAACGTTTACCTATGGTGAAGTAGAAGATTATTCCGTAACAATCGTTTCTGCGGAACCAGATTCTGTAGCTCCAATCATTACACTATTAGGAGAAAATCCAGTGCAAGTTGCGCTAAATGATTCGTACGTAGATGCTGGCGCAACTGCTGTAGATAATATTGATGGTGATATTTCCAATACTATACAGGTTACGGGTTCTGTAAACACTGCTGTAGCAGGAACATATACACTAATTTACAACGTAAGTGATGCTGCAGGAAACGCGGCAACACAACTCACAAGAACAGTAAATGTCATTATTCCTATAGATGATTTACCACCAGTAATAACGCTTAACGGAGCCGCAACAATCAACTTGAATGTTGGCGATGTATATACAGAACTTGGCGCAATTGCCACAGACAATATTGACGGAGATATTTCTGCAAACATCAACATTTCAGGAACGGTTGATACGTCCGCAGCAGGAACGTATTTCATTCGTTACAATGTAAATGATGCTGCTGGAAACGCTGCCGCAGAAGTAACACGTACCGTAAACATCATTGCAGATACTACAATTCCTGTCATTACCTTAAACGGAGCCGCAACAATCAACTTGAATGTTGGCGATGTATATACAGAACTTGGCG
>CAZHSA010000006.1:0-8324 GCA_964535135.1 uncultured Kordia sp. | reverse complement strand
ATTTCATTCGTTACAATGTAAATGATGCTGCTGGAAACGCTGCCGCAGAAGTAACTAGAACAGTGATTGTAGAAGCAATCGGAATTGGTTGTACTAACGGAATCAATTCGTTTCCATACACAGAAAGTTTCGAAAACGCGCTTGGTAATTGGGTACAATCGTCACAAGATGATATCGACTGGACGCTGAATGCTGGTACTACGCCATCTAACGGAACAGGACCTTCAAGCGCTATTGACGGAAACACATACATTTATGTTGAAGCTTCTGGAAACGGCACAGGATATCCTGACAAGCAAGCAATTATTACATCTCCATGTTTCAATTTAACACAACTCACAGAAGCTACGTTTAGTTTCAGTTACCACATGTTTGGTACTGATATGGGAACATTAGATGTTGAAATTAGTGAAGACAATGGAACTACTTGGTCTTCTATTTGGACACAAACAGGAAATCAAGGAGATGCTTGGCAAACGACCAATATAGATTTGACAGCTTACACTGGAAGCAACGTACAATTGCGCTTCAATCGTATTACAGGAAGCACATGGCGTGCAGACATTGCCATTGATAACATTCGTTTGATTGATGAAGTAATTATCGAAGAAGGTTGTGCAAACGGAATTACTATATTTCCGTATGCAGAAAGTTATGAAAATACGATAGGAGCGTGGACACAATCATCACAAGATGATATTAATTGGACCGTAGATCAAGCAGGAACACCTTCCAATGGTACTGGTCCTTCAAATGCTGCTACAGGCACGTATTATATTTATGTTGAAGCCTCCGGAAATGGAACTGGTTTCCCTAATAAACAAGCGATTATCAACTCTCCATGTTTTGATTTATCAACCGAAACAACGGCTTCTTTCAGTTTTAGCTATCACATGTTTGGATCCAATGACATGGGAACCATTTCGTTAGATATTAGCAATAATAACGGTGTATCATGGACGACTATTTGGTTAGAATCTGGAAATAAAGGAAACCAATGGAACGCTGTCAATTTAGATCTTGCTGAATACCTTGGCGAAAGTGTACAATTTAGATTCAACAGAGTCACAGGCGGAACTTGGCAAGCAGATATTGCATTAGACAATATTGCACTGAATACAAGCATAGTACCACGTCAAGAAACCGTAAATACCAAAGAAACGAATGAAGACACTGTAGATACGAGTATGGCGAACGCATTGACTATTTTTCCAAATCCTGTTCGCGGAAATGTAATAAACATTCAACTAGATCGCGGAACAGCGAAAACGTACACCATTATGAACGTATATGGACAAGTAATCGCTTCTGGAACAGCAAGCAAGCAAATACAAGTTCACAAAATACCATCTGGTGTATATTTTTTAGAAGTATTTGACGGACATCATACATTCACAAAAAAATTTATCAAACAATAGATAAAACGTTTACAAAACTATAAAAGCCCGATACAAACTCGTATCGGGCTTTTAGTTTTCAAAAAGATTTTACTTCAAAAATTAGATCAGTCTATAAGTTTGTAAATAACAATCTACACAAACTAATAGACACATAATTATCATCGTTGCGCTTCCGCTTCTGTACTACGAAATAGATAAAATTCTTGTAGAATACATCCTAAAAATCACTTCATAGATCACTAAAAATGCACATATACTCAACTATTTATAAATGACGACAACTAAAAAAGCTTTTGATGCGTCAATAATTTTTTAAAACATGACTTCCACTTACATTTAAGAAAACATAAAATCATTTATTATTATGAAAACTAAAAAATTAAAGAAAATTCAATTAAACAAAAGAGCCATTTCTAACCTGTCAAAGAATGAAGTTACAGGAGGAAACACAACAACAATCAACACTTTTAAATCAATAACAGTTTGTTCGTTATGTTGTGCGGATACCATTGACGATTACACATGTACGTTTTGTACAATAGCTTAAAAACAGGAAAGCGAGCTTTGATGCTCGCTTTTTTTATGTGTATCATTTCTGGCAAAAGTATCTAAATAATAAAAAACACTTCACCAACCAATGACAGTCCTGTTTGTAGGTAATCTACAGAAAGAGGCTATCTTAAAAGTCTCAATTTCGTCAAACCGAACTCGATTCGGTTTCTCATAACAGTTAAAAATCAACTTAATGAGATTCTGGATCAAGTCCAGAATGACGTGTTTTTAGAACTTTTAAGACAGCTTCTTTTTAGGTATCTATCAACATAAAAACCTCAAAATTTCGCGAATTTATTAAAACATACATTGCAAACTCGAAATTCATAAATTCCGAGAATAAAATCAGTTTTTTAATAGCTATGTTTTTCCCAAAAAAAGCATTTATGGGTATCTTGAGGGAAATAATCATATAAAAAGTACTATTATGAAAACAAAAAAGTTGAAAAAAATGTCTCTGAACAAAAGAGCAATTTCTAAATTATCTCAAGAAAGTATTGTTGGAGGAAACACAACTGTAATCATCATACTTCCGCCAAAAACAACGCTTTGTTCAGATTGGTGTGCCGATACAAAGGATGATTATACTTGTTGGTGTACAGTTGCTTAAAGGGTAGAAAATTGTAGGAATCAGTTTAAAGTATCGGTAAAAAACATAAACAACTTATAATTTATAAATACCGACAACTAAATTGTTTTTTTTACAAACAAAAATTTCTCATCCAACGACTTCCTTGTAATTTTAGAACACTATTAACTTTTAAATTCATATACATGAAAAGTAAAAATTCTAAAAAAATCGCATTAAACAAAAGATCAATTTCTACATTGACTCTTGAAAATGTGAAAGGTGGAAGAACTACATTTGAGCCAATCGACCCAAAAACATTTCAATCATCGTACTGCGCTAACACAAGAGACGATTATTCTTGTCAATGTACAGTTGCCTAATTGAAAGTTTTATAAGGTCGGAAATTAGTGTTTCCGACCTTATTTTATATCAAAATCTTCCCTTTGTTAACGAAGTCAAATCCCAATTCCATTTTTCTGAAATCTGATGCCAATGTCTTGGGAATGGACACTGAATCACGATTGGTTTATGTAGAAAAGGATGTATAAACGAGAGCGAAGCTGCGTGCAAAAATAAATTTGAAATCTCAAATTCTGCCTGAAACATTCTATTGTGAAACCGATCGCCGTATTTCGGATCGCCAATAAGCGGATGATTCAACTTATTCAAATGAATGCGTAACTGATGCATTCTGCCAGTTTTAGGAAGTAACTTCACCAAGCTATAACGCGATGTTTCAAAAGGTTGCACAGGAATAGGCAATTCAACAGTAGCCAAAGTTTCAAAATGTGTTAAAGCATCTTTATACACATGCGCATCACGACCTTTTACGGGCGAATCAATCATTCCTTTTTTTGGAGAAAATCCTCTAACAACACCGTAATACACTTTTTCAATTTCATTTGTCGTAAAAAGTGCTTGAAATTGTGCTACATACGCTTTCTCTTTCACACACAACACAATACCAGATGTCTTTCTGTCCAAACGATGAACAGGATAACATACAGTTTCATACTGTTCTTGAAGCAATGCCAACAACGTTTGTTCATCCGATTGATTTCGTGCCATCGACGAATGATGTACCAACATATTGTTCGGTTTTGCTACCGCAACCACAAAATCATCTTCATATAAAATCATGTGTAAAATTAAGAAACTATTGAGTTTTTATTTGTAATTTTAATTAAAATCAGCGAATTCAAATTGAAGTTATGTAAGCTTTTATGATTTGCTAAAAAAATGCTGTTTTCAGTCCTATTTTTGTCTTTTTTTCGTTCCGTAACGCTGCTATGAAACTCAAAATGCCTTCAACAGCACTTAAAACTTCTAATTTTAGCTTAAACCCTAAAAGTTTAAATCACTTCATTATGAAAAACATAAAGAAAATTAATTTTTTAATATTTTCCCTGAGTATATTTCTCTTCTTTACAGCATGTAACACGCACAAAGAGTATACAATTCCTCAAAAATATATATTCATAAAATACAAAGACTTCAATAACATTGGAGTTCCGGCTATAAAATCAGCTATAAATAATTACTTAGAAGCTTTTAGTGATGGGCAATTAACTTCTGAAATAAGAAACGATACTACTTTTTATAAAGAAGTGAAAGTAAAAGGAATGACTCCTTGGAAACCATGGCGATATGAATCACGGTTTAAAACATCCAAACTACAATGTCCTAAAAAATTGCGAATTGATGTTGAAAGACTAAGTTTCTATTTTTGTCTTGAAGACGTAAGAGAGTTGGCTTCTAAATTCTCTAGAAATAAAGATACACATATCGCAAAGGTTTTTAAGTCATTAAAGGATGATTTAGCAGATATAGAAAAAGAATATGATAAAAAAGCGGATGATTATAATTTTGCCGATGGTTATTTTCTTTCCAAAGCAGTAAGGAATATTAATTTTGAGATTAAAGACAGTGCTGGCGAGCACATCACAGAGGTACGAATAGGAGATGTAGATGTAGGTTGGTCCACACTCGATGAAATATATTTATTCAACAGTCAAAAAGATACCGTTGCTGCTACATTCAATACGTATTTAATGAGATAAACCCACAAAACGCGTGAGGTATTGTTTGTGTTTCTAAACAAAAAACCAAAACAATCTTAGTATCTTTACAGTTCTTAAAAAACACACTAAAACAAGTGTGTGAAAAAGAATTGCTAGCTCATGAAACTCAATATAAAAGATACCTTTAACAAAGAATTACCTGCCGATCCGAACAAAAACAACACACGCCGCAAAGTGTTTGAAGCGTTTTATTCGTATGTAACGCCACGAATTCCTTCCAATCCAACGCTTATTCACGTTGCCGATGAAGTTGCCGAAATGCTCGATTTGGAACGTGATACACAATCTGAAGACTTTTTACATGTCTTTTCTGGGAAAACAGTCTATCCAAAAACGAATCCGTTTGCCATGTGTTATGGCGGACATCAATTTGGACATTGGGCAGGACAATTAGGCGATGGAAGAGCGATCAATTTGGCAGAAGTTCGCGCTAATGGACAACATTGGGCATTGCAACTCAAAGGTGCAGGAGAAACGCCATATTCGCGTACAGCAGACGGTTTGGCGGTATTACGTTCTTCCATTCGTGAACATTTATGTAGTGAAGCCATGCATTATTTGGGCGTTCCTACTACACGTTCATTATCGTTAATGCTTACGGGCGATGAAGTATTGCGTGACATGCTATACGACGGCAATCAAGAATATGAAAAAGGAGCGGTGGTTTGTAGAGTTTCCCCAAGTTTTGTACGTTTTGGAAACTTTCAACTATTTGCAGCCCGAAAAGATCATAAAAACCTAAAAAATCTAGCCGATTATACCATTAGAAACTTCTTCAAAGACATTTCTTCAGAAGGAAAAGAAAAATACATTGCGTTCTTTCAAAAAGTAGTAGACAACTCGCTAGAAATGGTATTGCACTGGCAACGTGTTGGTTTTGTCCACGGTGTCATGAATACGGATAACATGTCTATCTTAGGACTCACAATTGATTACGGTCCGTATGGTTGGTTAGAAGGGTATGATGCCAATTGGACGCCAAACACAACGGATAGCAGAAATCACAGATACGCGTATGGAAATCAGCCAGGAATTACGCTATGGAATTTGGTGCAATTGGCAAACGCGCTCTATCCACTAATTGAAGATGCAAAACCTTTAGAAGACATCTTAGAAAGCTATCAGGAGAATTTTGATCTAAAATATGTGGAAATGATGTCGCAAAAACTTGGGCTGACACAAAAAAATGCTGAAGTAGAAGAACTCATTGAAACTTTAGAAAAAAATCTGCAATTGGCAGAAACCGACATGACGATCTTTTTCCGAGAATTACCACGTGTGCAGAAGAAAAACTCACCACATGAAGCATTTCAAAAAATACACAAAGCATTTTACAAACCTATAGAATTAGCGGGCGCCACTACAGCAGCTTGGAATATATGGTTTGAAAAATATCTTTCGTTGTTAAATATAGAAGAAGACAAAGACGAAACGCGAAAATTCAAAATGTATGAAGTCAATCCGAAATTTGTATTGCGAAACTACATGGCGCAACTCGCGATTGATGCTGCTAACAAAGGCGATTATTCCGTAATTGACGAATTGTACGAAGTCTTAAAACGTCCGTATAACGAACAGCCAGAATATGAAAAATGGTATGCCAAACGTCCTGAATGGGCGCGACATAAAGTGGGTTGTAGTATGCTTTCGTGTAGTTCTTAGTATAATATACGAAAAGGGTTTACACGAATCTGAAAATTCCCGTAATACTACTTGGTTGTGATATTTTAAATTTTTATATCTTAAAAGTCACTAAAATCAACCATCATGTTAGTACCAAAAATTAAACAAAACACTTATTTTCAATTAGTTACAATTTTGCTATTCACATTATTAATGTGCGCTAGTTGTAGAACCAAAGCAACCGTATTGGCGTGGAGTTCGGCTGAAAAACCTCAAGATTTCCCAGAAGCGAGTCTCAACTTACCCAAAACAGGCGTTTGTTTCTCTGGCGGCGGTACGCGTGCCATGAATTGCGCCATTGGACAAATGAAAGGCTTGGATAGTTTAGGCCTTTGGAATGATATTGGATATGTTTCTGCTGTTTCGGGCGGATCGTGGGCTTCTACAATTTTCACCTATTATCAAGATGGAGCCGAAAATGATCAGCAGTTGTTGGGAACAATTATAGCACCAGAAAAAATCACGTTAACCAATTTGGAGCAAATGCCGAAAGGTTTTATGGGTGAAGTCATTACCAATAGTCTTTTTGATGATCTTTTTAAGCGATTAGGATTGGATTTAATTTCACACGGAATCCTTCAAGAAATGGACTTTATTTGGATTGATGGTGTCGGACATACCTATTTAAAACCATTTGGACTCTACGATCCGGAACATCCTAAATATTTTACACTCAATGAAGCCACGAGAGACGCTATTTTAGGGAGGAATTCTAAACTAAAAGCTTCTGATTTTATCATGGTGCATTCTCAAAAAGGAGACATCAAAAGACCGTTTTTAGTAGTAAACTCAAGTGTAATCGGACCTGATAAGGATTTACCTATTCGGAATCCTGAAAGTTTATCGGTGTTCAATTATACGCCTTTATATGTAGGATCAAATCATCCGTTAACGGTGACGGACAGAGAACTTATTTTTGGTGAAGAAGTACGCTTTAATGTTGGTGGCGGATTTATAGAACCGTTTGGTTTTGGAAGCAAGATACTATCGTCTCAAAATACACAACTCAAACCCAATGAAGCCAATCCAATTCGCGTACGATTGCGCCACAAACGCTTTGAAGCTGTAGATGCCACAGGAACGAGTAGTGCGGCTTTTGGTGCCATTGTGAGTTCTAGTTTACTTGCACAATTATCGTCTGACATTCTATTAGGTTATTCGTTAGATCATTTAATTCCACAAGAAGAATATTGGCCAATATCAAAAAGTGGTGTCATTCAAAAAGCCGAAAAATATCGTTTCACTGATGGTGGAAATTTAGAAAACTACGGATTAATCACGCTACTACAACGCGGTGTAGAAAAAGCAGTCGTGTTTATCAATACAAACACACCAATTACAGTTGATTTGAATCCTAGTGCGACTTGTCCGCCATTACCAAGTCAAATAGACAGTGATTTATTTCCGCTATTTGGGTATACAAATGGCAATATGATCAACAATCAAGTCTTCTCTAAAGATGATTTTGATTTGGTGTATAAAGGCTTGAGCGATGCTAAAAAAGCAGGAAAATCCGTAATGGTAAAAACGATCTTAACCACCAAAGAAAATAAATGGTGGGGAATTAAAGGAGGACACACGGTTGAAATTTTGTGGGTGTATAATGAAACCGTTCCCGAATGGCAAAATCAATTGCAAACACCTGTGCAAGAAGAAATTTGTTTAGGGCCAAAAGGTGATTTTCCAGATTTTCCATTGTATAAATTGATCGGAGAAAATGGAATCACCAAAGGAATTTCATTGACAAAACCACAAGTAAATTTATTGTATCAATTAAGCGCTTGGAATGTGTATAGTAATCGTGAAGTTTTTGATTTTTTGAAGAAATAACAAAGAAACTATACATTGTGACTTACAATGTGTCAGTTTCTCGCTGTTCGTAATGTTTCGTATTTTTATCGTACTAAAGCTGTATAACATCACACAATACAGTTGAAACACATCCTTATGAAAAGTACGAAGCTTCAAATACAAAATACAAACGGGCATAACTTAAATGCATATGTAGAGTTGCCTGCAAATCAAAAGCCAAATTAC
>CAZHSA010000005.1:0-34324 GCA_964535135.1 uncultured Kordia sp. | reverse complement strand
CAGCATTGTTAGGTCGTTACGGAAATGCTGTCAATGTCATTGAAAAAGATGGTTTTAAGATCAATGAAAAGGTGTTTATGGTGTTGGAAGGAGAAAATCCTACCGCAATGGCAAAAACCACAGGATTAGGTGTTATGGAGCTTTCCAACGTATTTTACAACCTAAAACCCGATGCAGTCATTACCATTGCCGATCGTTTTGAAACTATTGCCACTAGTATTGCAGCGGCGTATCAAAACATTCCGTTAGTACACATTCAAGGTGGAGAAGTAACAGGAAACATTGACGAAAAAGTACGTCATGCAAATACGAAATTGGCCGATTTACACTTAGTCGCTTCAGAAGATGCAAAAGATCGTGTCATCAAATTGGGAGAAGATCCAACATACGTGATCAACACAGGTTGTCCGTCCATTGACATTGCCAAAGAAGTTCTTGATACGGATGACTACGAATTTGATCCGATCAAAAAATATGGTGGTGTCGGCGCTGATTTAAACCTTTCTAATGGCTATGTAGTCGTCATGCAACATCCAGAGACCAATCGTTACAAATCGGCACGAGAAGACGTATTATGCACGTTAGAAGCAATCCATGAGCTTAACATGCCAACGTTGTGGTTTTGGCCAAATGTAGATGCTGGTTCCGACGGAACGTCAAACGGAATTCGTTACTACAGAGAAAATTTCAATCCAGACAACATTCGTTTCTTCAAAAACATGGAGCCGAACGACTTTTTACACTTACTAAAAAATTGCGATTGTTTGGTTGGAAATTCTAGTGTGGGAATTCGTGAATGTTCCTTCATAGGTGTGCCAACAGTAAACATCGGAACGCGTCAAAATCGTCGTCAACGTGGAAAAAATGTAGTAGATTCAGTATATGACAAAGAAGCCATAAAAGCAGCAATTTTGGAGCGAATTAACGCAAAAGGAAGACTTTCCGAACATATTTATGGCAATGGAAACTCTGGGAAACAAATCGCGGAAGCATTGGCAAATACGGAATTAATTGCGCACAAAACGATCATGTACTAATGATATTCAATTCGCTAGTCTTTTTACTATTTCTGCTGATTGTTTTTCTAAGCTATTGGTTCGTTCTACAAAAAAGAATTCAATACCAAAACATCCTCATTCTTATTGCGAGTTATGTTTTTTACGGTTGGTGGGATTGGCGTTTTTTATCTCTGATACTTTTTAGTACGCTTGTGGACTTTTCTGTGGCAACAACCATGCAGCGTGCCACAACCCAACGCCAAAAAAAGTATCTGCTATACGCCAGTATCTTTGTGAATTTAGGATTATTAGCGTTTTTTAAATACTTTAATTTCTTTATTGAAAGCTTTGTAGAGTTGTTTCAAAGTGTTGGTTTTCAATTGCATGTAAACACATTAAACATCATTTTGCCAGTCGGAATATCGTTCTATACATTCCAAACACTAAGCTACACGATTGATGTATATCGCAAAAAAATTGAACCCGAACCTAATTTTATAAACTTTGCTGCTTTTGTCGCATTCTTTCCACAACTCGTTGCTGGTCCGATAGAACGTGCTTCAAATCTATTACCACAATTTTCAGTAAAACGTACATTTGACTATGAAAAAGCGGTTTCTGGAGTACAATTGATTTTATGGGGATTCCTCAAAAAAGTCGTCATTGCAGATTCATGTGCGGCATACGTAAACGTCATTTTTGAAAACAGTGAAATTTACAATGCACCAACCTTAATTGTTGGCGCTATATTGTTTGCATTCCAGATATATGGGGATTTCAGTGGCTATTCTGACATTGCTATTGGTGTCGCACGTTTATTTGGATTTGACTTAATGACTAACTTCAAAAAACCATACTTTTCTAGAGATATAGCAGAGTTTTGGCGTCGTTGGCATATATCATTATCTACTTGGTTTCGCGATTATGTGTACATTCCGTTAGGTGGAAGCAAAGTATCACAACCCAAAAAAATCCGCAATGTATTCATCATCTTTCTCGTAAGCGGATTTTGGCATGGCGCCAATTGGACCTTCCTTATGTGGGGATTTCTCAACGCGTTATTTTTTATTCCTTTATTGGTCTTAAACAAAAACCGCGCACACACAAACGTTGTGGCAGAAAACAGCATATTGCCTTCGTTTAAAGAGTTCATTCAAATTATATGCACCTTCAGCATTGTTACCTTGGCGTGGATTTTTTTCAGAGCAGAAAACATTGCAGCTGCGTTTACATACATTGAAAATAGTGTGAATTTTGTGTCCAACAAACCATCATACAACTTAGGTGTAGAAATTCCGATACTCTTGATATTATTTATAATTTCTGAATGGCGTATACGAAGAAAAGAAGCGCCCAACATACAAAATAAGTATCTTAGATGGTTGTATTACTTAGGAATAACGCAGCTCATTCTATTTTACAGTGCTAGAAATGAAGTAGTTGATTTTATATATTTTCAATTCTGATGAAAAAATTTTTAAAAAGAATAGGACTTATTGCAAGTGTACTTGTCATTCTGAATGCAATCGTTTTTGTTTGCATACAGCGAGAAAGTATAGGACTTGATGCTGAAAATCAACGCATTTCATTTATTGAAAAACCAATTGATGAACCAAAAATGATCATTTCTGGCGGATCAAATGTTGGTTATTCGCTAAACTCAGAATTGCTTACTGAAAAATTAGACATAGAAACCTTCAACACTTCGTTTTCTATTTCGCATGATTATGAATTTGTACTCAACTATATTGCTTCAAACCTAAAAAAAGGTGATATATTTCTGTACATTCCCGAATATGACAATTACTATGTCAACAATGAAAACATGATGTCTCATGCGCTTTGCGTCAGTATTTACAATTCGCCATCGTTCTTTTCGCACCTAAGCTTCACACAAAAGCTCAACTTTTTAGTCAAAATACCTAAAATAAATATTCTATTACTCTACAAGAATTTAAAATACTTGCTTTCTGACACAAACAAAAACAGTCTGCAAACGAATTCTCGCGGCGATTATATTCATCATTTAAACAAACCGCAGACTTGGGAAAAGACAGCAATCACGAGGTATGAAAAGTATCAGTACGATAGCAAACTCAGTGAACATTTCAAAACAGCGCTGCTAAAAGCAAAAAAGGTAGCAGAAAGCAATGGCGCTACTTTTTACATAAGTTTTCCATTAATAGCTGAATCGCAATATGATGTGCGTTTTAAGAAAGATTTACAAAAATTTTACAAAAACACGTCCATAAATACCATTGGAAGTCAAGAAAATTATATATTTCACGACAGTCTCATATACGATCATCCGTATCATACGACAAAACAAGGAAGAGAAATGCGAACCCAACTTTTGATAGAAGATATTCAAAAAGTACTCCAAAAGCGATAAAATGAAAACGTTAGCAGTCATACCAGCAAGAGGCGGAAGCAAAGGCGTTCCAGGGAAAAATAAAAAATTACTCAACGGAAAACCTTTAATTCAATACAGTATTGACGCTGCATTGCAGTCAAAACATATTTCGGAAGTTGTAGTAACGACCGATGATGCCGAAATTATGGCTATTGCGAAGTCGCTTGGCGCGAATGTACCTTTTGTGCGTCCAACACACTTAGCGGAAGACGCAACGCCTACATTGCCAGTCATTCAGCATGCAGTTTCATTCTTGGAAAATGAAGGAAAACACTTTGATGCCATCTGTTTATTACAACCGACAAGTCCATTTAGACCCAAAGGATTTTTAGACAAAGCGTTGGAAACCTTTCAAGAAAAACAAACCGATTCGTTAGTTTCGGTGTTAGAAGTTCCGCATCAATACAATCCACATTGGACGTTTGAAGCCAATGAAAATGGTGTGTTACAGATTGCTACAGGCGAAAAAAACATCATTCCAAGACGACAAGAATTACCGAAAGCCTATCACAGAGACGGAAGCATTTACATTACCAAAACGCAGGTTTTAATGGAAGAAGACTCACTTTATGGAAACTCTTTAGCATACATTGTGTCTGACGCAACATTTTATGTGAATATTGATACGATAGATGATTGGGAAAAAGCGACGCAACTAGCAAAAAAAATGACACTTTGAAACTTGAAAAACACTGCATAACGAATTTTCATATTTCTTTTGATAAGAACGGATTTGAGCTGCAATTATTCCAAACTGTAAACAGCGGAAGTAATGTGTATACTTTTCACAGTGAATTGTTTGAAATTGTCTGGTATTCGTCAGATCATACGGAAGAAAAAATACAAGGTTTTATTGAAAAATTACATGCTGATTTTGATGAAACTCTAGAAAATATCTATAATGAATTAGGCGGAATTTTTGAAGTATTTATTTTTGATAAAAAAAATCATAAATTATTTATATTAAATGATTTATATGGTGTAAACGGAAGTTTTTATTTAACTAAAAAGGATCAATTAAAATGCTTCTTAAACTTTCAGAATTTTGTTGAAATGCAAATGCCATTACAGTTTGATGCTGTTGGTGTACAAGCACATTTTGCGTTCGGATATCAAGTGCAACCATTTCCATTACCATACAAAGGAATTTCACGAATTGAAGGCGGAAAGCTGCATGTTTTTGATGCTGATTTAACACATACAGTCAAAAACTTACCAGTTATATTTTCAACCAAAAAACCATCATTTTCGCTAAAAAGGGCGATGAATGTTACGGAAAAATTGTTTTTTGGCGCTACAGCTGGAAAAGATAGTCTCACGCTTTTAAGTCAGGTAGCAGAAGGAGATGAACTCATAAAAACAGGAAACTTCGGCGAAGTCTATTCCGCAGATGTCATGCAAGGCAAAGAAATTGCTGTAAAACTTGCTGTTTCTTACGAACACACCACTTTGTGTGATGAAGATGAATTTGAACAGTACGCCAATCAAATTGCCAATATTTCTGGCGGATTGGGCACCATTTCGTACGTAGACATGCTCAAATTTGTTGATCAAGGAATTCCGAACGATTACAGTTATGTCATGGGCGAAGCGGGCGAATGTGTACGCATGTTTTTTCCATCTGAGACGCATCTCGCGAAAGCGTTACACAACTATTTAACGCCAAAAGAATTTCTATCCGTTTCTTTTTTAAGTGATTATGACGAATTCATAAAATCCTATCCGGAAAATATTTCTACAGAAATTACCAAAAACTACGAAGGAAGCTCGAATGCAGAAATCTTAGTCAATTTCTACAGAAAAGGACGTTTGCCGGGAAATTTTGGCAACAGACACAAATTATTATCGGCGTACAGAAACAAAATTACGCCGTTTTTGCACGAAGATTTTATCAAACAGACACATAATTTGCCTCATGATCGCTACAAACACGACCGAATTCATGAAGAAATCATTTATGAATCAAATCAAGATTTACTAGCTTTTTTCAGAAATCCGATGCAGTCAGATGTCACGGTACAAGACTGGAATCATCGCATTTCCAACGAAATAGGAGTGAAGTTATATGAACTGTTAGCAAAGCACATGCACGCCTTAAAAACCGTGTTTGACACCGAAAAAGTACTTGCTTTGACAAAACAACAACAAAAAAGTCCAAATAGAGGACTCTATTTTCTTTTCAGAATCCTTTCAATGGCTATATTTGTGGACAATATCAATAACGCTGTTGCCCCATGCGAAAAAAGATAATTACCATATTTGCTGCATATCAAAGTTTTGAAAGTCACTATGCAAGTGATTTCTTTGATGTTCCCGAAAACATTGACATGTTGGTTTGGCACAATGTCCAACCTACTTTATTAGAAAAATTGTCAACTTCTATTACAACGCAACAATTGCCAAGCTTTGATTATAGTGGGAAGACAGACTTTTTACGCTATTTAAAAGCCAAAGCCACATTGCGCTATAACGACAAAGTACAAGCCAATAAAAATCACCTATTATACCGAGTTTCTCCAGGAGAAAGTAACTTAAAGAAAAAACTTAAATTCGGTATCGTCAATATATTATCGTATTTCTATGCAAGTAAAAGCGGAATTGAAAAACTAGAAAAAGCATTCTTTCGTCACACACGAAATTCTTCCTGTTACAAAGAATGTTTAGCCTATTTGCAAGCCGAAAAACCTGTGTTTGTATATTGTTCGCATCAATCGTCAAGTGTATCGCTGGCACCTGTATTGGCGGCGCGTGACTTGGGAATTCCTGTGATTAGTTTTATTCACTCTTGGGACAATCTTCCGAAAGGAAATAAAATGCTAAAAGCCGATCATTACTTTGTTTGGAGTGACTACATGAAGGCAGAAATGTCGCAATATTATCCGGATGAAGTCAAAGAAAACAACATAACCGTTACGGGAACACCGCAATTTACCTGTTATACAAAGCCTGCATATTTAATTGACAAAGCCTTATTTTACAAAGCCTACAATTTGCCAGTGAATAAAAAATTACTGTGTTTTTCTGGAAATTTTACGTCCATCGGAATGGATGATCCGTTGTATTTAAAAGATCTCGCGGAAGCGGTAAAACTTCACAATCAGTCGAATACAGAACAATATCATGTCATTTTGCGTGTAAATCCTTCTGACTATAACCAAGGTTTTATTCCTGTGTTGGAAGCGTACAAAGAGGTCATTACGGAAGTCGTTCCTATATGGAATGAAGAAGAGTTTCCGTTGCCTAAAAGTTATACGGTGAACTCAAAATTTGGCGTGTTATACAGCACATTATATTACAGTAGCGCAATTTTCAATATTGGATCTACCATGGCGCTTGACGCGATATTACTCGGAAAACCTGCTTTTTATTGCTGTTACAAACAGGCAAATGGACACAAAGATTTCAATATTGATCGCTTATATAAATTCACACATTTCAAAACGTTTGACACGCACAAAAAGGCGGTGTTTATGATGAATGAAAAAGCAGCGTTGTTAAAAGTTTTAGCAAGTTTTGCTACTTTAGAACAACAAAATCTTGAAGAACGTGAAGCGTGGGCAAAAAGCATGACAAAACATCCGTTAGATCAAGTTACGGAGCGAATGTATACTACTTTTCAAAAATTTCTTGCCTAATGCATATTGGTTTATTACTTCCTGAATATCCACATGAAAAACTTCCGAAAGCAGCGGGAATAGGGACGAGCGCAAAAAATATGCTGACCGCGATGATTGCAAAAGGAATCAAGGTAACTATTTTCACGTACTTTCAAGATAAACAAGAAGTGTTTCAAGATGGTGTTATTACCATTCACAAAATAAAACTGCGTAAATATCCTGCATTTACTTGGAAATTGAACGAAGGCATCATCAACAGATACATCAATAAAATCATTACAAAAGATAACATTGATGTTTTGGAAGTGGTAGATTGGACAGGAATTTCAGCAAATATGAACTTTCCAATTCCGCATGTCATGCGTTTGCATGGAAGCGATACGTATTTTTGCCATTTAGATGGAAGAAAGGTTAAAAAAGCGAATTATAATCGTGAATTTAAAGCGTATAAAAAAGCAGACAAAATCATTGGAGTGAGTCAGTTTGTAGCAGATACATCAAATAAACTCTTTAAGATGCAAAAAGAAGTTTCTGTAATTCACAATGGAATCTTTACGGATGAATTTAAGCCGTTTCAGACGTCGAAGATGAAAGAAAATAGTTTGCTGTATTTCGGAACCATCATTCGTAAAAAAGGCGTTTTGGAACTCGCAAAAGCGTTCAATAGCGTTGTCGAAAAAAATGCCGAAGTTACTTTAACGCTGTTAGGAAAAGATGCAACGGATATTTTTGAGAAAGTTTCCACCATAAAACTATTCAATCAATTATTATCTGAAAAGGCAAAAAAACAAGTCAAACACATTCCGCAAGTTCCATATTCGGAAGTAAAAGAATATTTAGCAGCAGCGACAGTCATTGTATTGCCAAGTTTTGCGGAAGCGTTGCCAATGACGTGGATAGAAGCAATGGCGGCGGCAAAACCGTTAATAACGTCAAATATTGGTTGGGCAAACGAAATCATGATTCATGAAGAAACTGGATATACAGTCGCTCCAAAAAATCACGAAGTGTTTGCATCGTATATGTTAGAATTGCTTGAAAACTCAGCAAAAAGAACCATTTTTAGTAAAAAAGCGCGTGAAATTGCACTACATCGCTTTGATATTCAGAAAATAGCGGCTCAAAACTTTGCTGCTTACAATTCATTAATCAAAAGCTAATGATATCTAAAATCCTTAAAAAACTTGCAAAAAGGCGAAAAAAGTTTGAAAGTCATCCGTTAATGAACGGAAACGCTAATGGCGCTATCTTTCGATACATAAAATTCAACACGATTCAAACATTGTTTCCCAAAGAGCGCGTGTACAATCGGATTCACGGACTCAAGTTTTTTGCGAATAAAGGTGATGCAGGAATTGTATCAAACATCTACATAAAACTAGCTGATTATGAAGATTCTATGTTTGTCATGAAGCATTTAGACGGACACAGTTTGTTTGTAGATATTGGCGCAAACGTTAGGCATTTTTCATTGCTTGCTTCGGGCGTTTCAAAAGCGAGAACAATTGCTATAGAGCCAATTCCACACACATATCAAAAACTCGTAAAAAATATAAAACTCAACACGCTAGAAACGAATGTAGATTGCCTAAACATTGGTTTAGGAGAAACCGCAGGCGAACTCAAATTCACCAAAGGTTTTGATGTAATGAACAGAGTTGCGCTCGAACATGAGAACATTCCAACGATTACGGTTCCTATACAAAAGCTAGATACTGTTTTAGCAAACGAACAACCGACATTTTTAAAAATTGACGTAGAAGGTTTTGAGTATTTTGTGCTAAAAGGAGCCAACGAAACATTGCAAAAACCGTCATTAAAGTATATTTTATTAGAATTCAACAACTCAGGAAATAAATTTGAAATTACGGACGAACAGGTCTTCAAATTGGTGACTTCGTACGGTTTTAAGCCTATTTCGTATGATGTAGCGCAGGATAAAATTACGGTAGAAACGACTTTCCGAACCGATAAATTCAATACCATATTTATCAGAGAATCATAAAATCATGAAATTTACACTCATCATTTGTACCTACATGCGTCCAAAACCATTGCAAGCACTTTTGCAATCGGTTGAATGGCAAACCTTGTATCCAGATGAAATTTTGATTGTAGATGGTTCTCGAAATGCCAAAACAAAAGAAATGTTAGACCAAAATCCGTTTAAAAATCTTCGCTATTTTATGGTTGATGATGCGGAACGTGGTTTAACGAAACAACGAAACTTCGGTATCAGAAATGTTTCAACAACAAGCGAAATTGTCTGTTTTTTGGACGATGACACGATTTTAGATACAAATTATTTCAAAAATCTCATTGAAACCTATAAAATCTATCCAAATGCATTAGGTGTTGGCGGATACATCAACAACGAAATAAACTGGACAAAAATTACAGAAAACACAAAACCATCCGCGAATTCATTTGTGTATGATGGTTGGTTTCGAAACGAATCGCAACGCTATCGACTCCGTAAAAAGCTAGGATTACTAGACGACACAAAACCGTGTATTATGCCAACGTTTGCACACGGTAGAGCCGTTGGTTTTTTGCCACCTTCAGGAAACACATATCCTGTGGAAGTCTTTATGGGCGGCGTTTCATCATTTAAAAATGAAATCTTCAAACAACTCAATTTCTCTACGTATTTTGATGGATATGGTTTGTATGAAGACACCGATTTTACCTTGCGCGTTTCTAAAATAGGCCAATTATATGTCAATACGTCGGCACAATTGGAACATCATCATGATGCGTCCGGTCGTCCAAATCAATACAACTATGGAAAAATGGTCGTTAAAAATGGTTGGTATGTTTGGCGTGTAAAATTTCCAAAACCAGCATTAAAAGCAAGAATAAAGTGGAATGTTACGACATTGTTCTTGGCATTTCTCAGATTTACAAATATATTTACCCAGCCTAAAAAAAAGGAAGCCTTTACTGAATCCGTGGGCAGATTTGCTGCTTGGTTCACATTATGGTTTCAAAAACCCCGAATTGAAAGATGAGTTTTCTCAAAAAAATATACAAACTATTGCCTTCAAAAGGTTTGAAAGAAGCACTGAAAGAAGTGTATTTTAATCAAATTCGAAAGGAAAAATTTAAGCGTACAAACGGAAATTACACGACGACTTTTGAAGGAACTATTGAAGTTACAACAAAACTTCCAATGTATTATGTTGTCAAGGATATCCATAGATACGAGACGTTTTACACCGTACAAAAAGACGATGTCGTTATTGATGCTGGCGCAAATCATGCGTATTTATCAATTTACTACGGAAAAAAAGTAGGTTCCGCAGGAAAAGTATTTGCCTTTGAACCTGACAAAATCAATATTGCTGAAATGGAAGCGAATATTGCGTTGAATGCTGGTGTTGAAAATATTCAAATTCAAGAAGAATTAATTTGGAATGAAAACACAAAACTAGAATTCTTTGAAGCAGGAACGGTTTCTTCTTCAATTCATTACAAACCAGAAAACGCAAAAGCTATTTTAAAAGATGCCATTACAATTGATACTTTCCAGAAAAGAGAACAATTAGAACGTTTAGACTTTGTAAAAATGGACATTGAAGGCGCCGAAATTGAAGCTATGGACGGATTGGTTGACGTCTTAGAAAAATTTAAGCCAAACTTTGCAATTGCTAGTTATCATTGGGTAAACGAAGAACAAACGTATAAAAAAGTAGAAGCCTTTTTTAAAGAAAAAAACTATCCGTATCAAACTGTTTTTTTTAAAGATGGCGAAATCATCACCTTTGCAGGAAATAGCGTAGCGTAACATGAACTTTCTAATTATCACACACGTTTTGCATGCCAAAAAGAAGGCAGAATACTTTGCGTACGCGCCGTATGTGAAGGAAATGAACCTGTGGCTAAAATATGTTGATAAAGTAACGATTGTAGCGCCGTTACTGGCAAATAAGGAAATTCGCCCAATTGATATCGCGTATGAACATAGTGCTATTGACTTTAAGTCGATTCCTGCGTTTGACTTGTTAAGTGTAAAGTCAAGCTTGAAAGCACTTTTGGTATTGCCAAGTATCTTTTTCAAAATTATTGGCGCCATGCGCAAAGCAGATCACATTCACTTGCGTTGTCCTGGAAACATCGGATTGATCGGTTGTATTGCGCAGATTTTCTTTCCATCGAAGACAAAAACGGCGAAATATGCTGGAAATTGGGATCCAAACAGCAAACAACCAAGAAGTTATAAATTACAAAAAAGAATTTTATCCAATACCTTTTTAACTAAAAATATGAATGTTTTGGTGTATGGCGATTGGAAAAATCAAACAAAAAATATAAAACCGTTTTTTACCGCAACCTACCGAGATAGCGATAAAGGCGAAGTGTTGAAACGTACATTTAATGAAACAATTCGTTTTAGTTTTGTAGGTTCATTGTCGCCTGGAAAGCGTCCGTTGTTGACCATTCAAATTGTAGAGGAATTACGTAAACGCAACTATAATGTGCGTTTGGATGTTTTTGGTGATGGCGTAAAGCGGAAGGAATTGGAAGCGTATATTGCACAGAATTCGTTAGAAGAATTCGTTACGTTGCACGGAAATGTAATTGCTGCAAAGGTAAAAGAAGTACACAAAACAGCACATTTTATGCTATTGCCCTCCAAATCGGAAGGTTGGCCAAAAGTGGTTGCCGAAGCGATGTTTTGGGGAAGTTTACCAATTGTAACCAAAATTTCTTGTGTTCCATATATGTTAGATGAAGGAAATCGTGGTATTTTGATTGAACCTACTGTTGCAGCTGCGGTTGAAGCGATAGAAAACGTATTAAAATCATCAGAAAATTATCAAGAAAAAGTAGCCAAAGCGGTTGAATGGAGTCGAATGTACACACTTGATACTTTTGAAAACGAACTAAAATCATTGCTTTAAATGTTGAAGGTATATACAGATATAAAAATCATTGAAAACCATCCGAAATCGGAGAAGTTTCCGTTGGTAAATGCCTTATTGTTTGATACGCAACAGCAGTTTTCTGATCTTAAAAAGTATTACCAATTGGTGGATACTATTGAAGAAGCTGACGTTGCCTTATTGCCATTTTCTTGGAATTATTATTTGAATCAAAATTTACAAGCGGAAGCCGAACAATTTATTGAAACCTGTCATGCAAAAAACTTAAAAGTACTGAGTTATGTATCTGGTGATCAAGGCGTCATGCCTACAAATAAAGACGTGTACGTATTTCGGAATAGTGGATATAAAAGCAAAAAGTTAGCTAACCAAATTTCGTTTCCAGCGTTTTTTAAAGATCCTTTGGTGCATTATATTGATCCAAAAAATCATAAAGTACGAACAAAAGGCGCAAAACCTGTGATTGGATTTGTAGGCCAAGCAACGCAAAATTTGCTAAAAGCAAGCAAAGACATTGGATTGATTGTATACCGAAACCTGAAATATCATTTCGGAAAAAGCATGTTAGAACCGCAACAATGGTATGCTGCGCCTTTTATGCGTTACAAGTATTTGAAGCGATTAGAGAAAAATAACAACATAGAAACCAATATAATTTACAGACAACGTTATAGAGCTGGCGTGCGCACAAATCGTTCTGTTGATAAAACTACATACGAGTTTTACGAAAACATAAACGATTCCGATTATATTTTTAATTTACGTGGCGCAGGAAACTTTTCAGTTCGTTTTTATCAAACCTTAGCGATGGGAAGAATTCCTGTGTTGATTGATACTGATTGCTTGTTGCCACTAGAAGGAATCATTGATTGGTCGCAACATTGCATTCGAATTCCGCAAGGAAAAGAACACGAAATGGAAGCGCGATTGTTGGCGTTTCATAAAGAATTAACGCAAGAGAAGTTTGAAGCAATTCAGAAAGCAAATAGAAAACTCTGGTTAGAATATTTAACCTTAATGAGCTTTTTTGAACGAATTCACGATTTGATTGTGAGTGATCGATTGTGAGATGTTAGAAATTAGTATCGAGAACAGCTTTGAAATCACAGTAGTTCTCGATACAAATTTACTATGCAAATTCACTCGAACTCACGTTTGCTAAATTAAAAGTATTTTTCAAATAACAAATAACAAATAAACGAACAATCAACAAAATGAAAACCCTTCAAGTCATAGATACGTTAGATACTGGCGGCGCAGAGAAACTTGCCGTTACGTATGCAAATGCGTTGGCAACCGAAGTAGAGCGTTCGTTTTTGTGTGCTACACGTAAGGAAGGAATGTTAAAAAATCAAGTGGCGACTGAAGTTGGCTATTTGTTTTTGGAACGAAAAAGCAGATTTGATTTTGGAGCCATGAAGCGATTGAAAGCTTTTATTAAAGAAAACGATATTACGATCGTACATGCACATTCGACGTCGTTTTTTATTGTGTTTTTAACGAAATTGTTCTATCCGAAATTTAAAATGGTGTGGCACGATCATTATGGAAATAGCGAGTTTTTAGCAGAACGAAAAGCGTTTATGATCAAAATGGCTTCGTATGTGATGAATGGCGTTATTTCCGTAAATAAACAGTTAAAAACGTGGGCAGAAAACAATTTAGCAGTTTCAAATGTGGTGTATTTGTCAAATTTCCCTGTAAAGAGCGAAACGGTAAAAGCAAGTACACAATTGCACGGAATTGAAGGAAAACGAATTGTATGTTTGGCGAATTTGCGTCCACAAAAAGATCATTTTAATTTGCTAAAAGCCTTTGAAATGGTAGCCAAAGACGGTTGGACATTACATTTGGTAGGAAAAGATACTGAAGATGATTATTCGCGACAAATCAAGTTGTATATTCACGATCATCAATTGGCCAAAAAAGTTTTTGTGTATGGAAGTAGGGAAGATGTATCCAATATTTTGAATCAATGTGATATTGGAGTATTGTCATCAAAATCAGAAGGTTTGCCAATTGCTTTGTTGGAGTATGGATTGCACAAAGTAGCCGTTCTCACTACCGATGTTGGCGAATGCAACCGAGTTGTTTCAGACGAAACGAAAGGCTATATCGTTGCTTCAGATAACGAAGTGGTATTTGCGGAAAAACTCAATATTTTAATCGAAAATCCAAACGAACGTCTCGCGAAAGCGGAAAATTTATATACGCACATACACGAAAATTTTTCACAAAAAGCCATCATACAACAACTCATTCGTTTTTACAACCAATTGTAATGTCAACAGAAGCAGCATATATGGAAAAGCGCATACATGAGCTTGGGAAATCAAAATTCCTGAAGCTGATGCTTTTCTTAATTCTGATCTCTTATTTTTACAATTTGGCAGTGTTTAATTACAGTATTACAGGAAATAACGAGCTGCGTTTATACGATTTTTTAGGATTGATGATTTTATATCTGAGCTATCAATATAAGGTCGTTTTACTTTGGTTTGTGCAACGGCAAAATTTTACCAATTACCTTTGGATTTTTATAAAATGGTGCATGTTTATGATGATTTTTACGTTTTTCACCAGTTATTTAAACGGTCGATTGACGTGGATTTTACGAACAACGCTGTTCATGTATCACTTTTTAATCTTTTTTTTATCGGGATTGTTTTTTTTAATATTGATGCGTAATGTAAAAAACTTACGATTTTTTATTTACGTATATATTATCCTCACAATTATAGCTTGTTTGATTGTGTTGATGCAGCATTTTGGACTTGTTGCCTATTTGTGGAGCGATTTGGATAGAAAGGCGTACGGAGGATTTTTGTCAGGAATTTTAGGTCCTAATAAAATTGTATTGGGAATGGTCACGATGATTTCCACCATTACATTTATTGGCTTATTTATGCAACGCGGATTGCGAATTAATAGATTGCTATTGATTGCGGGAATTATTTTTGCGTTGATTGGCTTAGGCTTAAGCGGATCGAGAACTAGTTACGTTGGCGTCACTATATTTTTCATATATCTTGCCATACGTTCAACGGGGAAATTTATATACATGTCCATGATTTTCGGAATTGTTATTTTTGCTTTGGTAAGTTATGATTCAGAGATATTTTCGATGGTTACCAATGTGTTTGAAGGACGTGTTGTCAATAAAATTTCAGATCCATCATTGATAACAACTGGAGATGTAGATCAGATTTATGAAGATTTGGGTTCTGGACGGAAAAATTTATCCTTAAAATATATTGATTACCTACTAGAAAACGTATATGTAGTTCCTTTTGGCTCAGGCTTTAACAACTTTATTTTGGTAGGATATTCGGCTCATAATATTTACTTGACACTTATCAACGAAGTTGGCTTGCTGGGACTCTTCTTTTATGTGCGTTGGTTGCTCAGTTATTTTGCTATAGATTTTAAAAAGTTCCAATTTTTAGGAATTACGCTTCGAGGACTTGTTTTAGCGATGATGGTTACCTTATTATTTGGAGAACATTTATATGTTTACCGACCTGTTTTTGCTATATTGGGCTTATTTTTGTTTGCAACCGGAGTATTGATAAGCTCTCGATATTACAAAAAAATATGACAAACTTTACAGAACATACTATTGGAGTCGTCATTCCGTATTATAACGCTGCAAAACATATAGAAAATGTTGTGCGGAAGTTACCCGAATACATTGACACTATTATTCTGGTAGATGATTGTGGAAAAGAACCTATTCCGGATAGTTTGGTAAAACAAGCGGAACTTGGTGATAGAATTGTAATTGTACGCAACGAAAAGAATTTAGGAGTTGGTGGCGCTACCAAAAATGGTTTTAAGAAAGCGATTGAACTCAATTTGGATTTTGTTGTAAAAGTGGATGCGGACGATCAGATGGATAGTGCATTTATTCCAGATTTGTTGCAACCATTGATTGAAAAGAAAGCAGAATACGCCAAAGGAAACCGTTTCAAAGACTTTAAAGCGTTAAAACAAATGCCTTTTGTACGCAAAGTAGGGAATTTAGGCTTATCATTTTTAGTAAAAGCAGCTTCGGGTTATTGGAATAATTTTGATCCTACCAATGGTTTTTTTGCGGTAAAAGTGGAATTGTTAGCGAAATTAGATTTTAAAAACATTCACCGCGATTATTATTTTGAATCTTCGCTGATTGCTGAGTTGTATTTCCATGAAGCACGCATCAAAGATGTGCCAATGCCAGCGCATTACGGCGATGAAAAGTCAAGCATGAAGGTTTGGAAAATTCCGTTTATTTTCATTCCAAAATTGACAAAAACCTTTTGGAAGCGCATTTTTAAAAGCTATTTTATTTACGATTTTAATATTGCTTCTATTTATTTATTATTCGGCTTACCGATGTTTCTTTTTGGCGTTATTTTCGGAATTTACAATTGGGTACATTATGCCAATATTGGTCAGTTTACGCCAACAGGAACCATTATGCTCATTACCGTTTCGTTGATTCTTGGCTTTCAATTGTTGTTGCAAGCGATACAGTTTGATATTTTAAAAGCGCCAAAATCTGTATGATGAAACGGAAACATATTTGTGTCATTGTACTGAATCTGTGTATTGCTTTTGGATATTATTTTGGGAATATTTCCGCAAATGAAACACATTTAAGCTCCGATTTGCACAACATTCTTCCCATTTGTCTCAAAATGGATGATCCCGAGTTATTTCCGCATGATACATTTTGTAATGACTTGGATAATGTAAAATATTACACGCCATTTTATGTAGAAACTTTACGCTTTTTAGCTGATTTCACGGATGGTGATTATGTACAAGCATTAAATATACTAACCTTTATTTGTCACATTCTCTTCGGGATTCTTTGGTACTTTTTATTATTTAGAATCACTACTAACTTTTGGGTAGCATTGTTTGTTTCCGTTTTGATTCGTGGAACTATTTGGCTTCCAGGATTGGAATATTGGGGAATTTCAGATTTGTGGTCCATGATGCCGCGTGTGGTATACTATGCCGTACTTCCACTTCCTTTTTTGTTGCTAGATTTTGCAAAACGTTCCAAATTGTTTCTAGCCGCTTTTATGATTGGATTGCTTTTAAATTTTCATCCAATTACAGGATTGAGCGGAATTTTGATTTTTATCGGATATATTTTTACACATTCGTACCTTGAAAACAACCGCTTTTTAGCAATTTTAAGTCTACGAAATATATTGTGTATTGGATTCATTATTTTGGGAATGCTTCCGTTTTTTATCAATTATGTTGTGAATGTTCCCATAAAAGCAGATTATGATGTTGCGTTATACCAAGAAGCTTTGGAAACAAAATTTCCGAGTTATCTCACAAATCCGACTACTTTTTGGAAAGAATGGCTAAAACCTAAATTTGCGATGTATGCATTGGCGGTTGTTATTTTTGTGTTACTCGTTTGGAAAAAAGGTCTTCAGAAAGACAGTATACGAATGAAATATGTGCTTATATTGAGTGCGTTTGTGTTTGTATTACCAAATCTGAGTACTTTTTTAGAGTTGACTGTAAATCAGCTATTTGATGTAAATATTCGCATGTCGTTTCAATTGGTTCGGATGCAAAAACTGTTGATTCTTGCTGCGTTCTTCTCCGTAGCGTTTACTTTTGATATTTTATACAGAAATGAGCGTTTCAAACAGCTGTTTCCGTATGTATTTGGAGGATTTATGGTGGTATTAGTCGTTAGTAAGCACACATTATTAGACACTGTTCCTTTAGTATCCAATGATCTTATACGACACGTGATGCCCAATACACTTTCCGTAGGAAGCAATGTTGACGAAACCGATAAGGATGATTTATACGAAGTACTTACCTATATTCGTAATGAAGTGCCAAAAGATGCAGTTTTATTTGCTCCAGATGTTGGTCGTTCTGGTGGAAGACGTTCGGTAGTGTTAGACAGTAAAGGCGCTAATATGTTGATAGAAGGAAATCCGAAACGTTTTATAGAATGGCATCAGAATTTTAAAAAGTTCAAAAAATTACCACCGTTAGAAGCCAATCAGTTTTTACGTGATTATGGCGTTGACTATGTGTTAATTTATATAGATTTACCTGAATTTGAAACCATCATACAAAAAGGAAGATGGCGTTTGTATAAAGTAGATAACTAATCTTAATGTAACGACAATCAACCTACCCAAAACTATGATTTTATATATTGGAAATAAACTCGCTAGGAAAGGATTTACACCAACTTCTATAGAAACTTTGGGAAATTTTCTTCGTCAAGAATCTTTTGAAGTAACGTTTTCTTCAAGTAAAAAAAATAAGGTCTTACGCATGTTAGATATGTTATTTTCGATCTTAAAATACCGAAAAAAAATATCTTTTGTATTGATTGATACTTACAGTACGTCAAACTTTTATTTTGCTTTTTTCACAAGTCAATTGTGCAGGTTTTTAAAATTAAATTACATTCCGATTTTGAGAGGAGGAAATCTAGAAGCACGTCTACAAAATGATCCTAAAAAAAGTGCCTTAGTTTTCAATCATGCATATACAAACATAGCACCTTCGCTGTTTTTAGAAACTGTTTTTCAGAAATATGGGTATTCCAAACTCACGTATATTCCAAATACTATTGAATTGAAAAACTATCCGTTTAAGCTTCGGACACAGATACAACCACGCTTACTTTGGGTGCGTTCATTTGCTGAAATTTACAATCCGAGTATGGCAATACAAGTAACAAAATTACTTCGCAACAAAGGAATTGATGCCGAATTGTGTATGGTTGGACCAGAAAAAGATGGCTCTTTAGAAAAGACAAAAATACTTGCAGAAAAGTTAGATGTTCCTGTAGTTTTTACGGGGAAACTTTCCAAAAAAGAATGGATTTCCTTATCGGAAGGATATGATATTTTTATTAATACTACGAATTTTGACAATACGCCTGTAAGTGTTATTGAAGCGATGGCACTTGGTTTGCCTGTCGTATCTACAAATGTTGGTGGTGTGCCGTATTTACTTCATCATGAAGAAGATGCTTTGTTAGTGGAACCGAATGATGTGAATGCAATGGTTGCTGCAATTGAAGATGTACTGAATGCTCATGAAAAAGCACAAGCGCTATCACAAAACGCACGAAAGAAAGTAGAAAATTTTGATTGGGAAACGGTGAAAGCTGAATGGAAAAAGCTACTCATACCAATTTGATTATAAATCAGAGATAGTTTTTCCAAATTACGCTTTCAAAACAATTGGAGTTATTAAATATTAAACAGCACACTTGCTGCATAATACAAGGCAAATAGCGCTATAATACAAAGTACAATGCCTATAAGCGTAAGACTTTTAGGAATTTCTCCTAAGATGCTTTCATATTTTTCCTTTTTTTCTTCCATTATTGTCCAAGTTCTAATTGATTCTTGATTAAGTTGAAATATTTCCCTTTTAGTGCAATCAATTCGTCATGCGTGCCGTGTTCAATGATGAGTCCATTGTCTAACACAATAATTTGATCTGCATCTTTTACTGTAGAGAGTCTGTGTGCTACGACAATCATCGTTTTGTTTTGAAAGAAACTATTGATATTGTTTACAATAATCTTTTCATTTTCAGAGTCTAAAGAGTTGGTAGCTTCGTCAAAAAACAGATAGTCTGGATTTTTATATACAGCTCTTGCGATGAGCATTCGTTGTTTTTGACCTTGACTAATGCCAATTCCTGCATCACCAATAATCGTATTTTCTTTCAGCGCTAATGCATCGACAAATGTTTTAATATTCGCTAATTTTAATGCTCTGTTCAGCTTTTCAGGATCTACATTTTTTTCCAATGCAATATTGTAACTGATGGTATCTGAAAAGATCGTACTGTCTTGCAAAATAACACCGCATTTTTTTCTCCACAATTGATTATTGATATCATTTAGCGGATGCTCTCCAACTTTAATTATTCCTTGTTGTGGATCGTAAAACTTTAGAAGGAGTTTGAGAAGTGACGTTTTACCGCTACCACTAACACCAACAATAGCTGTGGTTTTATTTTTCGGAATTGTCAGATTGATGTTTTTTAAGATATCTACCTTGTTGTCATACGAAAAGGTTACATTTTTTATGTCAATATCTAAGATATGATCAAGCTTTGTGACTTTTGATAAGTTTTCTTCATCTCTTTTGTTGTGAATTTCATTCAGACGTTCAAAACTTACTTTTACAAGCTGATATTGCAGTACAAAATTGATAAATTGACTAATCGGTTTGTTCAATCCGCCCATAATAAACATGACAGATAACATGGTTCCGATGGTAAGTTCTTCGTTCATGACGGCGATTGACGCAAAGAAAACGACTAAAATCACTTGAAAGAAATTGATAAAACGATAGCTTTCGTACTTTTGATCAATCTTTAATTTTTCAATATTATTTAGGTATAAATTCTTCTGAATTTCTTGCCATTGCTCATTTTTCTGTTTTTCTAAGTTGTTCAACTTTATTTCCTGAACAGAGTTTATAAATTCAAAAATCTTGTTTTGATCATTGGATTGAATGGCAAAGTTTTTATGATCGTTGATTCGTATTTTTTCTAAGAAACTGAAAATCCACAGAAGTTCAATCACCGTTGCAATAGCAACAACCAAAAATATCTCAAGACTAAAATAGAGTAGGATAGAAGAGTAGATGATGATGGTAAAAAATGAAAATACCGTTTGTACCAAATCCTTGGATAAGAATTTTTCAATTCGTTTGTGATCTTGAATACGTTGCGTTAAATCTCCAATGTTTTTTGAATTAAAGAATTTGATCGGGAGTCGCATCATCTTCACTAAGAAATCTGAAATTATGGACAAACTGATCCTACTACTAATGTGTATAAATAACCACGATCGGTAATATTCTAAACTTACTTTACTAAAAAAGACAAAACATTGTGCAAACAGCACTAAATAGATGAAGTTAATGTCTTTAAATTCAACACCTTGATCAATTATTTTCTGCGTAAAGAATGGAAATATCAATTCTATCACAGAAGAAATTAATAAGGTAGCCGATATGAGCGCAAACTGTTTTTTGTGCGATTTTAAGTATTTGGTAATATAATTAAGACTGACAACATTTTCTTTTTCACCATTTTGAGCGTCTTCAATCAGCAGCACTTTCTCTGTAGGTTCTACTAAAAGTGCAATGCCTTCATTTTCACCTTTTGTCCAGCCTCTTAAAAATTCTTCAATTTTGTATACAGCTTTTCCAAATGCTGGATCGGACACATATACTTTTCCTTTTGCAATTTTATAGACAATTATAAAATGATTTTGATTCCAAAAAAATATAGCTGGTAGACTCACATCTGAAATCACTTTTTCAAGATCGAGCTTTACCAATAAGGTATTAAAACCAATTTCCTTTGCAGTCGCATCCAAATCTGTTATAGAAATCCCTTGTTTGAGTAGGTTAGAGTTTTCAATGATTGATTTGCTTAATACAAAATTGTTATTATAATGTTTTCCTAACATTTTTAAGCAGGCAAATCCACAGTCTTGGCTATCTAACTGCTTGATAAAAGGAAATTTTTTTGTCATCATATTACTGGGCAAATTTTACATATTTCTATTCCTTCTTGGTGAAACCATCTACAATCTTTACGAATGCTGCACGTTTCTGAACGATCTGCATTTAAAACGTCAATAGTAGCATATTGAGTCATTATGAAGGAAGGTAAAACACATTCTGATCCGTTCCAGTTTAAACAATGTTTTGTTTCACAACTTGCGGAACGGCGAATGTTTTCTTCTTTTTTTGTTGATTCATATACGAGAATCCCATTGGTATCATAATAGCCAATTATTTCTGTGGCTTCTTCTGTATCACTGTTGGGACATTTTTTCATACTGATATCTATTTACATTTATAGATCCTCATCTATAATGATTACTTTTGTAAATCCCATCCATTGGTGATATACAGATCTTTGATATTGAGATGGGTTTTGTGTATTTTGAATGAGTTTTCTAACTTCATCCAAAAGAATATTGCGACCTATTTTATTTCTATGATTTTTCAAAATTTTTAGGTCCTTGGTAGAAAATAATGCTTTCATAATTCATTACGTTGTTGGTTGTTCTTGTTTAAAATACTCTAGTAAATCTACATATTCTGGCTCTGGAATGTTTGGTAAATTATCCGAAATCATTGCCAATGCTTTTTCGTATGTAAGTCGCTCTACTTCAGATTCTTCTACAATTTCTTTTGGCATATCATCAATTACAACATTTTGAATGTGCGTAATTAATCGCAATAAATCTTTACAATAGATAGAAGGATTGTTAAATCCGTTTTCAGTGTTGAATCTATGTGGAATGTATCCGCCACCACAAACATCTTGTACAGGACAAGCTAAACATTGTTTGCTTAAGTATTGCTTACTATTGTAATATACTTTTACTAGATCGCTCTCAAATACATCATCCAATTCATTTTCAGACAAGTTGAACTTGTGCTTTGTAAACTCTTCACCACATATTTTTAATACATCTAGTGGTTCTATATCACCATTTGTTTCAATAACGGCTACTTTGTTAAATCCTTTACCAGCACTTTCAGTTCCGGTTTCACTTCCTAAAATATAGCTGATAATATCTTCAAACTTTCTAATTCTGATTCGTTCTTTATCATCTAAACTGTACCAATGGTCAAATAGCTGAATAAGCCAATCTGAGTTTTTATGATTTTTAATCGTATCACTTTCTGGACCTAAAGTATTATAGTTTTCGTCTAACAATAAAAAGTTAGCGCCTCTGAAATTCAGCTCTTTAAATGCTTGATACGATTCTATAGGATCTGATTCTAAATTTACAACAGATAAGCAGCCAAGCGGATTATTGAGGTGTTCGTGTGCTTGCTGGATACCTTCTTTTACTCTGTCAAAGGTTCCTCTTCCTTTTTTATCAAGACGATACTGGTCATTCACTTCCTTTTTCCCGTCAATACTAATACCTATTCCGACACCATATTCGTTGAATAATTTACAAAATTCTTCATTGATGAGAATACCATTTGTTTGTACAGCGAAATGAACTCCAATATTATCTTTATCTAAGCTACGCAACGTTTCTATAAAATAACGAACGTCACTAACTTTAGACATTAAAGGTTCTCCACCGTGCATGATGATAAAAAAGTCTTTAAGATCATGTTTTACACAGTGATTTTTTATTTTTTCTTTTAGATGATTGATGGTTTCTTTAGACATAAACTTTGGTTGTAGTTTATATGATTGGTCTAAATGATTGTACATATAGCAGTACGTACAATTGATGTTACATCTACTTGCTATTTTTACTACGAGAGATTCTACATTCATGATTAATAAGGTTTTGGTTAATACTATAAAATAGAGCCTGTACCCTGACACAGATACAGGCTCTCCTTACTTTCTATTGTTCTCCTGGTAATTCAGTGATCACTTTTTCGAAAATGTATCTTTCGTAAGCAAGCTCGCGGTATCCTGCGAATCCACCTAAGTTATTCTGATCTAATTTTAAAACCACATTTTTTAAAGCTTGGTTTTCGATTAAGCTTGACTTCTGAACAAGTAAACTCTTGTCCTTCTTTTTGAATGTAAACATAATAATTTGTGTTAAGGTTAATTAATAGAATCATAGTTTTGAGAGATTAATTCTGACAAATTGTCGCTCTTGCTTGCAAGCATTTATGTAAAGATTAATACAAAGGTGTAAGTTGTATTAATCGGTGAGAATTCATTTTTAAAGTCTTTTTTGTTCTTCTTTTATTTTTTTAGTTCGTCTTCTTGTTTTTATTTTTTCTCCAAAATTGTATATCAATGAAAACCGAACTCTTCGCACATCGTTGTAGGAGAGGTTTTCTTGTCTAATTCCGTTTACGGTTTGTGTAAATACTTGTTCGTACGTTCTGAAAATATCAGAAGCATTAATAGCCAATCGAAGCTTTTTCTTAAAGAAATGTGTTTTAAAGCCTAAGTTTACTTGGTAAAAGCTTGATAGTTCATAACTTCCTGCAACGGAAGGCAAGTAGTATTTAAACCCTAATTCTGCTACGTAGCGTTTGTCCGTATCTAATGAAAATGTACTATTGGTACTCAAACTTCCTGTCCAAGCATCTACATCAGGAACGATATCTGAAATGTCTGATTCTGTTTTTGTGTAGGATACAGAAGCATCTATGCTGTTGTTCCAAAAATTTGAGATTCTGAATGAATACCATTGAAATACACCAATATCTAGCTGATTGTAAAAATTTTGTGGAATTACACTTTGTACGATAGAATTAGGCGATACGAAAGTAACTTGATCAACTCCATCTTTTGTGTGATTCAAATACAGCGCTGTATATGATGAATTCTTGTAAATATAAGACAGCTCAAAATTGTTGGTAAAAAATGGTTGTAAAAACGGATTTCCTTGTGCAAAATTGTATGGATTTGTAAAAAATTGAAACGGATTCAAGTTGTTGTACTTTGGTCTGTTAATTCGTCTTCCGTAATTAAATCCAAGAATTTTATAATCATTAAACGCGTAGTTCAAATAGAGCGTTGGAAACAGTTGAAAATAATCATTCGTATTGGTTTGGTTTAGCTCACGCGAAACACCTTTCGTTTGTGTATATTCACCACGAATTCCTAGTTTTAAGCTGATTTTATCACTTAAATTCTTTTTAGCTGAGATGTATAAAGCTTGTGTATCTTCTTCATAATCAAAGGTGTTTGTGCGAAGCGGATCTATAATTGGACTTCCGGTGGTTGTATCAAAAAACACAACGCCACTTTCATTGTTTATGGATGTTATTTTGGCTCCTAATGTTAGGTGAACCCAGTTGAGCGGCAATTCTAAATCTACACTTGAAGAAAAGATGTCGATATTTAAGTCGCTAGTATTATTTGCTGAAAAGAAGCTGTCTGGTTTTTCCGTTCCATCGGCAAAGAAGGAACTGCTAAAGAAATTGTTATTAATGTCTTTTTTGTAGTTTAGATAATCTACGTTGATATCTAACCTTCTTCCAAGCGTATCTAAATCTATAGTTGAGTACACGTTAACAGTGTTAGTTTTTCTCGTTTGATCCATTCTTGAAGTGTTTCTAATAATGGAATCTAGCTGTGCTGCAGGACTAAAGATTCTGGCTTCATTGTCTGTGTCAAACAACGGTGTCGAATTTATAATACCATATTCTCCGCCAATTCTAACTTTAGAACTCAGTTGATAATCTACATTAAATACCGCATTCAAATTATCGGAAGTTGTTGTGGTGTTCAAGTCTTCTTCCCATAAATAGCTTGGGTATTCTAAAATATAATTTTGAAAAGGTTCTCGTTTTCCTTTGGTCAATCCAAACTTAGAAGTCAACGTAAGATTGCCTTTTTGGTAATTTAGGTTTAAACCACTTCGATACAAAGCGCGTTCACTTTGCGATAAGCTACCGCTCACGGTTCCGCTATAACTATCGCTTTTTGCTTTCTTTAAAATAATATTGATCAATCCTCCGTTTCCTTCAGCATCATATTTTGCTGGCGGATTGGTAATAATTTCAATACGTTTGATATCATCAGAGTTTAAATTTCTAATGTATCCTATCAAATCATCACCAGAAAGATTTATAGGTTTATCGTTTATCATAACGATGACACCATTTCTACCAATCATTGAAATTTGATCGTTGGCAACGCGTAATCCAGGTGTTACTGTGAGCGCATCCATTCCGTCGCCGCCTATAGCGCTGACACTGTTTTCGACATTAAACACAAGTCGATCTGTTTTCTTTTCAATCAATGGTTTGTTAGCGTTTATTACCACTGTTTTCAGTTCATTTTCATCTTGTGTGAGTTGTATCACACCTACATCTAATTCGGTATTGGTGACTGAAATATCTTTGGTAAATGTGTTGTATCCTATAAAGCTTATCGTTAGTTTATAGGTACCTTCTTTTGCGAATAATTGAAAACTTCCGTCTTGATTCGTAATTACTCCTTGTATGAATTCGTTATTTTGATTGGTTAAAACTACATTAGCAAACTCAACTACACTATTTGAAGCATCTTTAACAGTTCCCTTAATTCCAGTTTGCGCCTGAGCAAAAAGTGAAGAGAAAATTAAAAAGAATGTGTACTTGAATTGTTTCATGGAGGGTGCTATTTTAAAGTTTAATCTTAAGTAGATTGTGAGTAATATTTTAATTTAGTAAAAGAAAAAATAATGTTCTATTGTCAATTAAAATTTCATTAAATGAGATTTTATGCTACAGGATTGGTAAACATTATCTGTTGTAAAGTGAACCAAAAATTTAGAAAAGTAACTAGTGTGTTCTGCGTAAATTCGTTACGGTTAAACCATAAAGTTGTGCAATAAAAGAGCTACTGTTTTAAATTTTGACATAAGGTTTAAACAGAATTGATTTCAATTCTTAAATAACTTTTTTTGTTGATGATTTTAGAACTTGATGGAAATAGATAAAATTGAGTGGTTTTATTTATAAAATATTCGAAATAGCATATTGCTGAACAATTCTATTTTTTTTCGATCTTATTGTGATTTATAAATAAACAATCAAAGTTGCTTGCTTTAAGTCGTATGAGCTCAGAAGGAGGGATGTTGCTGAAAACTCAATACGTTATTGAATAGTAAAAGCAGAGCCTGCATGTGAGATACAGGCTCTTAGCTATTTTATTGATCTCCTGGTAACTCGTGAATTACTTTTTCGAAGATGTATCTTTCGTAAGCAAGTTCGCGGTATCCTGCGAATCCACCTAAGTTATTCTGGTCTAATTTTAAAACAACATTTTTTAATGCTGCGTTCTCAATTAAGTTTGATTTTTGAACAAGTAAGCTCTTGTCCTTCTTTTTAAATGTAAACATAATAATTAGTGTTATGGTTAATAAATAGAATCATAGTTTTAAGAGGTTAATCCTTGATTTAATTTTTCGCTCTTGCTTGCAAGCATTTATGTAAAATGGTTCATACAATAATTTGTATGCGCCGAGTGAGAATTCTTTTTTACAACTATAAAAGATGTTTATGTAAGCTTAGCATTTTACTATGGATGTAATTAGTTACATTATTTCTTACAATGTATTAAACTGTATTTTTATTTATAAGTAAATGCTAATTTTAATATTGGTTTAATATGTCAATTAAACGTCAATAAATATGTATTGATATCATTTTTACTATTACAAGTATAGTAATTATTTTCTTAAATAAACTGTGACAAAAAATTAAAAGAACAACTAGGAGGAATCCGCTTATTTCTGTTACGGGATAACCATAAAATGTCTGTAATTGTGTTAAAATCGCTTGAAAATCATCAAAATTTTAACAAAACTATTCTGTATTTAATCGTAATATTAGCTTTGTAAGATGCTTTTTTATAATCGAAAAATAGCTTCAAAATGGTTCAAAAACGCTAAAAGTGATGTTTGGAAAGATAAAATTTGTACATTTTTACATGTATTTATATATACTGTTGTAGGTAAAAATGGAATGTGATTGACGCTTACTTTTGTGGGAAGATGATGTAGTATATGAGTTCAGAATATGAAGCGTGTGAGTTTATGTATATTTTATTAGAAAACTGTCTAAAAAGTTTTCAAATCCGCCATTCTGAACCTTTTCTATTATCGCTTAAGACAAACTTGATCCGAATCACATGAAGCTGATTCTTTCGCCACAATGAGAAACCTAATTTATGCTAAACCTAGTCTAGCACAGGTTTAGTTTAACGGAATTTCAACTTTTTAGACAGTTGCTAATTTCTATCTTTCTCCAGGTAATTCGTGGATGATTTTCTCAAAAATGTATCTTTCATAAACAAGTTCAGCATACGCGGCAAATCCACCTAAGTTATTCTGATCTAATTTTAAAACTACATTTTTTAATGCTTGGTTTGCAATTAAGCTTGATTTTTGAACAAGTAGGTCCTTGCCCTTTTTGTTAAATGTAAACATAATGTATTGGTGTTATAAGGTTAATTAATAAATCATAGTTTAAAGAGATTAATTCTTTTAATGGTTCGCTCTTGCTTGCAAGTATTTATTTTCAAAGACAATACAATCTATATTGCTTTGGTGAGAATTAAATTTTACTACTTTTTTTCTTGCGTACATGAATATTTAGGTGCTTAAAAATGCAATTTAAGCTTACGTAAAAAGTATTTTATATATAATGATAGTAAATAATTTCCTTACAATATATACAGATAAAGATTTAAAATTTAATTTGGAGTATTGTGCGTAATTTTAGTACGGTTAAACAATAAAAAAGTAGCGTATTTCTGTAAAATACGTTTGTAGTAGTAGTGTAAGTGGAGCTGAATCAAGTGTTAAGCCAGTCGTAATAATACATTAATGCTTCCTGCTAGCAATTCTTCTTCGGTGTAGTTTTCGTAGTCTTTATGAAGTGTCAACTCTTTAAACTTTTTATATTTCTCAGAATCTTTCTCACAAGTATCATGTGCTAACGAAACAATTTCATACCCAGCTTTTTTGAAGATATCTACATAATCAGGCAAACGCAAACGATTGTGATAATCAAATTTTGTATGCTGCTTTTTCCAGTCTTCCTTGCTATATTTTAGAAAATCGTAATACGAAAGTGACTTGTCTGTATAGGCTCTGTGGTCACTTGGCGAAATCATGTGTAAGATATAAGCTGATTTCGGCAATATTTTCGCAAAGTTTTGATGAATCTTCAATAAATCTTCTGGAGGAATATGTTCTAAGACAAATCGCGAAAACACCAAATCTACTGGTTCGTTACCTTGTAGGTTTTCGTCCGCTAAATTTGTCTTTGGATAATACGTTACTTTGTCAGGAAGCGCATATTTTCCAGATTCAGCAGCAATTTCAATCGCATAGTTCGATTTGTAATACGCGTTGAGCTTGTTTATGGTTTTAGCATCGTAATGTTCATTAATATCGTAAGTTACAACACAATTTGCTTTGGCAAAATATGTAAAAAAGTAAGGAATGATTGGCGCCCAACCCGAACCCAACTCCAAAATAGTAGTATCTTCTACCTCAATATTTTGCTTTTTCAGAATTTCCAACGCTTCTTTAAACGAGCGATCGTTAGACTTTATCTTAACATTGACACTATTTCTATTAAGAAACTTTTGCAATTGGTGATAAATCCCATATCCTAGCGTATTGGGCAAGACATCGAGTGTCTTAAAAATAAAAGATTTGGTTTTATGATTCATAATCATATCAGATTCGCCTGCAAAATAACAAATAAAAACTGATTATTTTCATTCTCTTTGTGTGTATTCCGTAATTTTAAATGTGAAACTTTACTTGTCCGTCAATTGATTGGAAATCCCCAATTTTTATGGTACATTTCGCCACTGATTAGCGCATAAACTATGTTGTATAAACTTATTTTTCAATTGGGCGAACGCTTCCGAAACCCTTCCATACGGAAATGGTTTGCGTTTTTAAAACAATCGGAAACGTGGTCAATTGAGGAATTAGAAGCGTATCAATTGCAACAACTAAAAGAACTGGTTTCCTTTGCAAAAGCACATTCTGAGTATTACAAAGAAAAGTTTGCTGCAATTGATGAAGCATCATTTTCCAGTGTAGCGGACATTCAGCAATTGCCTTTATTATCAAAGGAAGACGTATTGCAGCTTACAGAAAAAATTCACACCAAATACAATTTCAAAAAAACATTCACGGCAACTACTTCAGGATCTTCTGGAAATCCGTTAGTGTATCAACGTGAAGAAACGGCCGATTCCTTTAATAGAGCATCTATTTTTAGGGGATATTCGTGGCACAACGTACAACCGTGGGAACGCAACGGTTATTTTTGGGGATTTGACTTTTCAAGCTTCAAACAATTCAAAATTAAGTTGCTTGATGCGCTACAGAATCGTTTCCGCGTGTTTGATTACAAAGAAAAATCCTTTCAAAAATTCGTCAAAAAATTACAAAAAGCACGCTATATTCACGGATATTCTTCCATGATTTATCAATCTGCCAAATTGATCAACGATAAAAATCTTCCCAAACCAACACATATTAAAATGGTGAAAGGAACTTCAGAGAAGATTTACGAAAGTTATAAAGAAGAAATCAAAAATGCCTTTGGCGTGCCAATTATCAGCGAATATGGCGCAGCAGAAACTGGAATCATTGCGTTTGAATGTACAGAAGGCAACATGCACATCAATATGGAAGGCGTTATTGTGGAAGCAATAGACAATCAGATAGTCGTTACAAATTTGCAAATGAAAACCTTTCCGATAATTCGCTATCAATTAGGCGATTATATTCAATTGGCTTCTAAAGACAAAACGTGTAGTTGTGGTAAATCGCATTATATTTTAGAAGAAATTACGGGAAGAATAGGAGAGAACGTGTATGGAAAGCAAGAAATTTACCCAAGCTTATACTTTTATTACATCTTTAAAAACCTTGCGAGCAAACATAACATAAAACTTACGTATCAAATTATACAAAAAGAAAAAGGAATTCTTATATTTAACCTCGAAGAACACTTAACCAATTCAAATGAACAAAAGCTAAGACAAGAGATTCATAGTTATTTTGCTGATGACATCACCTACACTATTTGCCCAAATGTAACTAAGAAAGTCGGTATGCAAAAAACAAAAAGTTTTATCTCTTATCTTTAAGGATCAAGTTATGGCCTCAACTTCAAATATGCATTTCGAAATTTCGGAACGTAAACTCCTTTTACGTATTGTCGATGTTATTACACTACTTTTTGGTTTGTATGTCGTTTCTAATGTGTTTGATTTTGATTATTTCAGATTCACGCAACAACGTTGGTTGTGGAGCGTTGTATTGATTGTATATTATATACTATTTTCTACGATTTTAGAATTGTATGATTTACAGCGATCTAGTCGCTACGACAGTACTTTTCAAGGAATCATTCTTTCGGTATCAATTACAGTATTGTGTTATTTATTAACGCCCATATTAACACCAGAATTACCAGAAAATCGTTTGCAAATTCTTTATTTTTTCTTGGCGATTTCTGTTTCGATCTTTCTATGGCGTTGTGCGTATATCTTCTTTATTTCGTCTCCGCGATTCTTTAAAAACATTCTCATTATTGGGAATATGGAAGAAATAAAAATCATGTCTGATGCCATTAATCGCAATACCAATTACTTTAAAATTATTGGGTATATCAACTCAAATCCAACACAAGAAGCGACTAACATTACGTTAGATGATTTAGATGAAATTACAAATTTTGATTTGAATGCGGTTGTAAAAGAAAAATACGTTTCCGAGATCATTATTGCGAGCAATCCACGTGAAGAACTCAGCAAACCTCTATTTGACAGTTTGATCGGATTGTTAGAAACAGGATTGCCAATAAAAGAATACATTCAAGTATATGAAGAACTCACATTTCGTGTGCCGGTGCAATACATCGGAAAAGACTTTTACAAATACTTTCCGTTCAGTCGAAGCAATCAAAACAAGTTATATTTATTCTTTCATCGCTTTTTTGACATTGTTTTCTCTGTGTTAGGATTGTTGCTAAGTTTGCTATTCATTCCTCTAATTTTGATTGGAAATATGATTGGAAATCGTGGACCGTTGTTGTACACGCAAGAACGTGTTGGAAAAAATGGTATGCCATTCAAAATTTACAAACTTCGCAGTATGGTTGTAAATGCTGAGCAAAATGGCGCTGTTTGGGCAACAAAGAATGATGCGCGTATTACCAAATTTGGTAAATTTCTACGAAAATCACGTTTGGATGAAGTGCCACAGTTTATCAACGTCTTAAAAGGTGAAATGAGCATGATTGGTCCACGTCCAGAACGTCCAGCGTTTGTAAAACAGCTTTCAGAGGATTTAACTTTCTATGAAATTCGTCACGTTGTCAAACCTGGTGTGACTGGTTGGGCGCAAGTAAAAACGGATTATGGCGCTTCCGTAGAAGACAGTTTGCGCAAACTGCAATATGACTTATACTACATAAAACATCGAAGCTTCTTTTTGGATTTAAACATTATAGTAAAGACCTTGAGTACTGTGTTGTTTTATCGTGGGCGATAGACCTGTTCCCGCGTAGACGGAAATCTTCTTAGGTTTTTTTGAAACATCTTTGCGAACGTTTATAAAACGCGTGACAATCTGTTTCTTGATCATTTCTACATGTTGTTTGAAAGATTGCTCAATACTATTTTCTTAAATTTTACGGTTTTACCTTAATTAGGTTTATAGGTAAGTGCTTATTTTTAAGTTCACTAAAACCAAATATCATGAAAAAAAGAAATCTAAAACAGTTACGTTTAAACAGAAAATCAATCGCTACGTTCATGTTTCAAATAAAAGGAGCAGCAATGGATAGTCATCCTCTAAGAACAAAATCAGCATTTCCTTTATGTCCAGGATGCCCAACTATTATAGGAATGGATCCTCAATGTGATATTCAGCAACAATAATTTCCTTACGGTTTTGACCCAATAGAAGTCATATCTAGCTGTTGTAATTCATATTTTGTAATGTTCAGAAAATAATACGTTACATACGCATAGCGAACCAAAAGCATGATCAATAAGGGAACTGCTGCAAAGGCAAAAATTTGAACATTTAGCAACCACAAAAACAACATAATCACGATTAAAGCGATTAAGGTTGCTGAATGTTTCCACAAGTCTTTGCATTCTTTGCGTTTCAAGAGAAATTTGCGAATAAACAATATATTGATGGGCATGAGCCACAAAATATTCATATTTGTAACCGTCATGGAATGATCGGTCGTGAACCAAAGCAGTAAAATCATGATGCCGCCTAAACCTGTAAAAAGGAACAGGAAAGCATCTAGCCAACGTGTGCGTTTTTTGTTTTTAAGATCGAATGCAGTAATGACAAGAACGATCAACATTAAAATTGTGAAAATTACGTACGGACTTACTATAAAGCTACTAGAATCTTGTTTGTTATTAGGCTCTTTTAAGATGATATTGACGTCAGTTACCAAAGGCGAACCGTCTTTCAGAGTAGCGTGTTTAAAGGTTTTAAATACATAATCTGGCAGAAACTCGTGCTCTAAAGGTTTTGCTTCGTTGTCAATCACGGCGCCTAAAGCAATGTCAATTCCGAAACTTGACCATGAATTTTTGTCTACATAATCATAAATTAAATCGCGAAAGGTTTTATTTCCTCTAATGTGATCTTCCGAAAAAACAATACTTTCTCCAAAGTTTTTAGTGATGATTTCTCTAATCTTCGTCGCGCAGTTATTAAAGAAAAAATCATACTTATACGATCGGTTTTCTTCTTTGAAATTATCTTCTAAGAAGGCGAGTAGTGTGCTGTTTTGTGTTGGAGTTAAATTTAAAACCTGTTCTTTAACCCAACGTTTTTCATACTTGTACGCGTATACAAATTTTTTAAAACTCGTTCTTCCTAATTGATATGGCAGTTTGCCACGCGCAAATTTTATATAGAAAAAAGGCGTATTAAAATCAAACGTTCCGTAATTATACACCACATCGTAATTGTATACAGGATCTTTCAAGCGAAACGCGTTGTGTCCGAACGTAGAATACAATTCTGAACCTGGACCGCAAGTAATAATGGAAAAAGTCGCTTCTGACGAAAGTTGAATTTTAGAAGTGTTTTGCCCAGTGGCAATTCCTAAGAAAAAAAACAGAAGAAATACGAGTTTTTGCATCTGCTAAAAATATTAATTTTTATTCGTGAGATGAAACAATAGGATCGTTATTTTTATGTTAAAGCTGAATTTACTGTGTGAACGAATCTACTAGCGGAATAAACTCCAATCAATTTTCAAAGAGAATACATTTGAATAAATCGCCGCACTTTGATCGCCAATATCCGTTAAGGCATAATCAATCTGAATTCCTTTGTATTTAAAGCCAATTCCTAAATTAGGTTGAAACGTTAACGATTCAGAACCAAAATTGTTTTCATTCTGAAAGTTTCCAACACCTGCACGCACAAATACCAAATCGGTATACGCAAATTGTAATCCAACTGCGGGCGTTACACTGGCAAAACCAGTAGAAATAATATCATTAGTTTCTGCAAAGCGCATAATCATGTCAACTTCTGCGGTAAGTGTATAATCATAGCTAAACGTAAAGCTACGCGCTACTCCAAATTGTAATTTCGGAATCGTGATTTCGGTAGTTTCTGGCAAATCTTGAGTTGGTATTTGATCACTCACACCATTAAATAAATCTTCATCAATACTCCACGTATTAAACGTCGTAGTAATGTCACGCGCCATCAACCCAAACTTCCAATCTTTATGTCTAAACTGCAATCCGAAATCAAAACCAAATCCCCAAGAAGAAGCAAAGTCACCAATAATTCTTCGAATCACTTTGGCGTTTACACCATAATTTAATCCTTGTACCGGCAATCTGCGTGCATACGAAAAAGTAACACCG